>JAHFGE010000131.1 GCA_023247575.1 Candidatus Omnitrophota bacterium
CGCACGTTCACCTCAATGTCATTGTCCAAACGGATCTGCTTTTCCTTGAAATCGTCGATTTTCTCATCGATTTCTTCGATCAGTGCGGTTTCATGATCCATGAGTTGATGCAATTCTTCCAACTGACGCAAACCCTGTTGTTCTTTTGTTTGCAAACCCTGGAGGCTGGCGGTCATCGTCTCAAACTCCCGGGTCAATACGGCCATTTGATGACGAGCCTGTACCAATTCCAAATTCTTTAACTGCTCAAACTCTTCCCTGTAACGCTGGGCTTTTTTGGCCTGCCGCTCGATAGTGGCAATCTGGCGTTTGACCTCCACAATAATATCATTGAGGCGCACCAGATTATCTTCGGTTTCTTTGAGTTTACTTAAGGCTTCTTTTTTCTTGGCCTTGTATTTGGTAATACCCGCGGCTTCATCAAAAATCTGCCGGCGATCATCCGGTTTGGCCGAGACCATGAGGTCCACTTTCCCCTGCTGAATGAGAGAATAAGCTTCCGCCCCCACCCCAGTGCCTAAGAACATTTCCACAATGTCCTTCAGCCTACAGACATTTTTATTGATTAAATATTCGCTCTCACCCGAGCGAAAAAGGCGGCGTGTCACCATCACTTCGTCATGTTCGACGGATAAAATTTTACTTTCATTAGAAAATATGAGGGAAATTTCGGCAAAACCAAGGCCGGGTTTCTTGTCGGTGCCGTTAAAAATCACGTCCTCCATCGACGAACCGCGTAACTCCTTCACGCTTTGCTCGCCCAGGACCCAGCGCACCGCATCAAAGACATTGCTTTTGCCGCAGCCATTGGGGCCCACGATGACAGAGGTGCCCTTCTGGAATTCCAGCACTGTCTTTTCGGCAAAGGACTTAAACCCAAAAATCTCCAACCGTTTTAAATACATGGTTCGTCACCTAAATTATTATCCTGTTCCTCACCATAGTCCCGAGTCCCTTGCAAATAAAACTGGCCAAGAGGACGAGTGGACATGGTATAAATTTAAGTGCTTTTCGACGAGGTGTCAACGGGGAAATGAAATTTTATTGGATTAGATAAAAGTAAGCTATTCATGCAGTTCGTTATGTTGAGTCAATATATTTTTCATCTGCTCAAACAGGACTGGAATGTTTTGCGTTACGATCGCATAAATGATTTCGTGTCTGACCGCTCCATATTCGTGAGTCAAAATGTTCCTTAACCCAATAGCTTTATGCCATGCGACATCCGCGTAGCGCTGTTTAAAATCCGTTCGAATATTTTTTGCCGCTTCGCCAATAATTTCCAATTTACGTTCAACGGCACTACGCAACATTTTATTACGCTCATATCGGCATAGGTAATTTTATTCATAAACTCCATCGTTTCAGAGCAAGCATCGTAAATGTCCCATACATATCCTAAATTTCTGTCTTCAGGACTCATAGATGGTCTCCATACACTCACGAATACACCGATTTTTGATGGGATTACGTACAGTCCCTTCATGAATAACATCCACACGTCTGTGAAATAAATTTTTAATCTCACCAAGCATGGCAAAATAATCATAAGAAGACCAGTCGATATCGATGGCAAATGCTATCATCACATCCACATCACTATCGGGTCGAAAATCACCACGCACAATCGAACCAAAAAGAGACATGCGCCTGATTTTCCACTTCCGGCAGAAATCTCTTATCCGTAAACGGTCTATGTCTAAATGTATGGTAGCCATCATTTTTCTTTCGTTTGGATAAATTATATCACGTTCGCTTGTTTTATATTTGAATTTTCTTGGATTCCTAAAAACAAACGTAAATCGTCGACTGGAGCAATGTTTATAATAACCGGCACAAACCCAGGGGCGTTTTGGAGTTGTTGAAGCTTAGCTGGATCAAGGTTAAACTTAATTCCATCTTTGTCATCCCCGAATGCTTTTGTCGGGGATCCAGTTTTAATTTCCAGAGGCGTTTTATTGGCGGTCAAGTCGATACCGCCTTTCTCCCCCTTCATCGCCCGATCCGCTGGCCCCGTAGAGCCGCTGCTTTCTAGCGGCTTATACGGGGCTGGCGCTTTCGGCAAGGATAATTGGGCGCTGTCCCTAGGCTCTGCAGAATTGGATTCCGATGTCTTTTCTGATGAAACGAAATCCACTATATCTTCTTCAGTATTTCTGAATACACTAAATTCCCTCACTATAACTATCCGTTGAAAATTCATAAATCGTCTCAACTTAGATTCTATTTTAGATCAAGCCCCAGGCTGGTTATAATAAACGCCCTCGATGGTGAGGAATATTAACGGTGTAGGGGTTTTCATATGTTTTATGGTTGTATGTAGAGACACAAAATGTTGGGGTGGTTACATTTTACTAAGGATTTTCTTTAATATGGCATCACTGGCAGCCTTATCGCCAAAGGCTCCTACTCGTACTTCAATTTTAGAGGAGCTTTGAGTGACAGGATGAACATCAATCCAGATTTTGCGGCCATCCGCATAGTGACTGCGGATTTGAGTCACTTCTGTGGATCTGTTTTCCCGTTCAACCTGCAAATTCATAGATTTTAATGCCTCTTTAGTGGCTTCTATACTTTTGTCATAAGGAGTCTGGACTTGCTGAATTAATTTTCCAGAAAGCCACCCCGCTGTTCCTGCCCCGCCGGCTGCGCCTGCTAACAATGCCACGCAGCCACATAAATTCAAACACATGAAACTTGCGCAAACTAAAGCTATCCATTGTCTCATATACCCCTCCTGTGTTAAGTTGAGTTGACTAGATACCCACGGGCAAGCCCATGGTATTCACCTCGACTGCCAAGACCCTTCGACTCGCTTCTCGCTATCGCTCGTCGTTCGCTGACAAAGCGCATCCATGACCTCCTGGTCAGTCAACTGTTGGAAATGAATATAAAATTGTCCTACCCCTTCTAAATTGGACGGAACTCTTAAACAAACCACTTCGTCAGCAGTATGAGTAAGTTCCATCAATGATGTTTCAGGTCCAACAGGAAAAGCGGCTATTAATTGTCTGGGTTTTTCCTGACGGGCACTCCAAAGGGCAGCCTTGACGGTTGCCCCTGTGGCCACCCCATCGTCGACAATAATAACCACCCTGTGACTTAAATTGATCTTGGGCTTAACTTTTCTGTACATCTGCCGACGGCGGTCTATTTCAAGCCTCTGACGTTCGCTTTCCCCTTTAAGATAACGGGCATCCGCACCAGTCTGAGCAGCCAATTCATGGTTGATAAAAATATGGCCTTCTTCCGTCATAGACCCAATGGCCAACTCCGGATTGCCAGGGGCTGATAGTTTTCTGGTTAAAACAATATCTAGATCTGCCTTCAAATGACGTGCCGCTTCCTTAGCCACGATTAAACCACCACGGGGAATGCCTAAAATAACCGGCTTTGGCTGTTTCCACTTCAACAAAGCCTCAGCCAACAATTTACCTGCTTCAGAGCGATCCACAAAAGGTTCTGAGCTTCGCGAAATAATGGTCAATTTATTTTGCACATTTTTCCATGAAATGGGGACAGTTGCGCACCTGCCTGCCGGCAGGCAGCAGGACTGTCCCCCATGTTTAAAAACCGAAACAGGTGCCTATGGAGCGGGCTGTCTCGATGAGCATATGGTTAAGGGGTACCAATCGATGTCCTTGGGCCACCTGGGAAAGCGGCACTTTGACAAAATCTTTTCCTTTGACTCCCACCATGCACCCGAAGTCCCTGTTTAAAATAAAATCAACGGCTTTTGAGCCCAGCTGTGTCCCTAAAATACGGTCAAACGGCGAAGGAGACCCGCCTCGCTGCAAATGCCCCATGACCACATTGCGGGTTTCTATGCCCGTATGTTTTTCAATATCTTTTCCCAGAACGAAACTTACGCCACCTAAACGAAGGGGTTCGTAAGCATCATCTACCCTCGTCTTAGCAACGACCTGTCCTCCTTTAGGCTTGGCGCCTTCGGCAATAACAACAATAGTAAACCGTTTACCTCTTTTGCGGCGATCCTTAATGCTCTTGATGACAGTGGCAAGGTCGTAAGGAATTTCCGGAATAAGAATAATATCGCCGCCGCCGGCAAGCCCAGCGTAAAGAGCTATCCACCCGGCATGCCGTCCCATCACCTCCAGGATCATCAACCGATGGTGAGATTCGGCAGTGGTATGGAGCCGATCAATAC
>JAHFGE010000132.1 GCA_023247575.1 Candidatus Omnitrophota bacterium
GCCGGTGACCGCCCTGTTGTCGGTGGGCTCCAAAGCCGCCGGGTTCGTGGTTTTGGTCCGTCTTTTTTTGGGTGTCTTTGGGGCCTGGCATGGGGAATGGAGCATGGTACTGGCCGTGACTTCCGCCGTGACCATGAGTTACGGTAATCTGGTGGCCATGTTCCAAACCAATATCAAACGGCTCCTCGGTTATTCCAGCATCAGCCATGCCGGTTATCTGCTCATGGGCGCGGCCGCCGGGTCAGCCCTCGGCGCCGCGGGGATCAACTTTTATCTGTTGGGGTATCTATTCACGAACCTTGCCGCGTTCTTGGCCATTGTCTTGTTTGCCGTGGCGGCAAAAAGCGATGAGATCGAGGATTATGCGGGGCTTTCAAAACGTTCAGGTATTCTGGCTGTTACTCTTTTGCTGGCGCTGGTGTCTTTGGCGGGCATGCCGCCTCTGGCAGGGTTCTTCGGGAAATTTACTTTGCTGATGGCGGCGATCAAAAGCGGATTTTTGTGGCTGGCGCTCATCGCGGCTGTCAACATCGTGATCGCGTTGTATTACTATCTCATGGTCGCCAAACGCGTCTACGTGGACGCGCCGCGCGACACATCCCTCATCCCCGTTTCCCTGCCCATGCGGTTGGTCCTGGGCTTTGCCGTCGCCGGGATCATCGCCATCGGCATCTTCCAGGGCCCATTCCTCGACGTTGCCATGACCGCGGCTAAAGGAATGTTCCTCGCTCTTCAATAAATCGGACTTTACCCTTTTCTTCCCTCGGCCCCATACAACTGGGGCGTTGGATCCGATTGCCAATATTCTTTCGTGTCCACGTTCATTATAGTCAATTTGCCGGACCAGCCGGCGCCCGTGTCCAGGTCCCACACATTGCAGAAATGCACCGGAACAACGGAATGAAATTGCTGGGTGGGCGTATGGCCGACAAAAATCTCCTTGTACGTCCCGAATTGATGCTCCTGACCGGCCAAATACTTCTTCCATGCGCCAGACAATAGATCCCGGTCCCAGACCAAAATCTGTAAACTCTGCTTGGAGATCGGTTTGGCCGGATCAAATCCCCCGTGAACAAATAACTTATCCTCGAATTCCATCCATGCCTGCGCATTCTTTAAAAGATCAATATGCGCTTGCGGCATTTTGTCCCGGCCATAAGACGCTTTTGTGTTCCTTCCCCCCTGGCCCAACCACAGCTCTTCTTCAATGCCTTTTGTCGCCCAATCCAATGCCCATAGATCATGGTTGCCGATGATGTAATCACAATGTTCGATTTTTAACATCTCGTCGATGCACCGACGCACTTCAGGATAGCCGTCGCACACATCACCAAGCACGATCAGCCGGTCTTTGTCATGATCGAACCCGGAACGCTCAAAACACTGTACCAACGCCTTGTAAGCGCCATGGATATCGCCAATGACAAATGTTTTCATTAAACACGCCTGGGGATTTTTTACACTACAATCGCTATTTATTTAATTTTGTAGTGTATTAGGGGCATTCCTCCGACCTTTTAACCTCTTTTACGGTTTTTCTGTTCGAGCTTTTTTACCACGCAGTCAAAATCGGAGACATAATTCTTACCTCGCTCCTGACGGTATTTTTCAAACTCTTTTTCGGCTTTCTGCGCGGCTTCTTGGGCGCTCACTTTTCCGGCATTCGTCAAAAGCCCCCGTTCGTTCAATTTTAGAAATTCATCAAGCTTTTTGATCCAATCCGCCATTTTCATCAACCTGCCATTCATTGCCTGTAACTCCGCAAAATCAAGATACATGGATACGATCAGATTAAGCTGTGTAAGCTCAACTTGTGTAAGATAATTCTTAGCGATCTTTATATCCTGTGTGGTGATGTAACTGCCTTTGAAGCTGGTCAACCCCATAAGCGGTTTTCTTCTGTCCGCGCGCTTTGCGATGATCTCCGCGGCGGTATGGCTATGGACGGCGTAATGCATCTTGTTCTGCACAGTCGCGAAAAACTCATTGGTCATCTTGTCATCTTTGCGGTAATCAATGCTGGTGGCATAAATATCAGTTACTTTTTGATAAAAATTACGCTCACTGCTTCTTATATCACGGACACGTTGTAACAGTTCCTGAAAATATCGCGATCTCTGCCCCCCCTGTTTGAGCCGCTCATCATCCAGCGCAAAACCCTTAACAATATATTCTTTCAGCCGCTGGGTGGCCCAAATACGAAATTGTGTGCCTTGTAAAGATTTGACTCTGTATCCAACTGAAATAATAACGTCGAGGTTATAGTATTTTACGGCATACTCTTTGCCATCGGTTCCAGTGCGTCGGGATTCCCGACACACTGCCTTTTCATCAAGTTCTCTTTCTTTAAAAATGTTCTGAATATGTTCCGTAATGGTGGTCCGGCCTTTATCAAAAAGCTCTGCCATCTGGTCCTGCGTAAGCCAGACGGTTTCATCTTCCATTTTTACCTGAAGCTTTGTCTGGCCGTCATCAGTTTGATACAGAATAATTTGAGATTTATTTTTGTCTTTATCCATCGCTTAAACCCCTTCGTTATGAATCCATCCCCTATCCCGACATTTTATACGTTTTGCCCAATGATTGTACATTTATATGCTTCGGTGGCTAATATAGAGCTTCAGTAACTCCGGCAGTTGTACTTGATCATCCTTTCCAGTAAATTTATTTCTTTCAATGCAATTTGATATACCTCTGCTTTATCTCGACTATCGGTATTGATATAACAATCAGCCGGTATTGCTTTGAAATACGTAAAAAGTTTCCGGACAAATTCATATTTATCACGGTATTGCGCGCTGTAAAGCCAGCGGCCGCCCTGTTCTTTTCCCTTCTTTTGACGTATCCTTTTATAGAGCGTCTTGCGTGATGCCCTCAACTTAACTGTCATCATTTGCCCTAAAGGCAATGCTGTTTGCAGAAATGACTCACGAATATTTAACCCTGTGGTTTCCAGAATACAATTCTGCCATTTACGCCTCGACAAATCCCGGAATAATGCCAGCCATGCGTCCACCTCGCCAATGGCGGTCATAGAAAAGCGTGCCCGATAAGCACCGACGCCATAAATAGGAACCTTTAGCCTTCGACTTAATTTCTGGGCAAGGGTCGTCTTACCGGCCCCGGGCAAGCCAATAATATGAATAATGGGAAAGTTCTTCTTCATACATCTATAACAATGGGTTCATTAACCAATTGATAATCTTCGTCCAAAACGGAACAATTGATATAAGTCGTTTGATCGATTTTTTCTATGCCATAGCCGCCATGAATATGCCCATGGATAACGTAAGGGATTTTCAATTCTTCTACCCTTTTGGCCAACGTTTTACTTCCTAAATGACCGTATATGGGCCTACCAATATCCAGATGTTTGTGTGCAGGCCCGTGCACTAAAAGAATGTCAGTATCCTTAGGTACCTTGCTCCAATGGTACCGATCTAAATTCTCATCTGTTTCCATGAATGCCCAATCCATAAAAATTTGAGTCATGGGCGAACCCCACACCGACATCCCATTAGGCAGAATATATTGTTCATCTCTTAAATAAATAGCTTCCGTCAAATATCGATCTATTTCACCGGGAAATCTTTCGCAAAAGAAATCATGATTTCCCGCTATGGCGATGATATGTTCATATTTAAAGGAAGATAGCCAATCATTAAAATCAACAAGGTCTAACGCGGAACGGAATTCTCCATCTCCGGCAAAGAGGAGCACATCCCCATCAGGGACTACAACATCGCGGTGTTGCGTGTGTGTATCGCCTATGGCTACAATTCTCATGGATCACCATCAAGAAAAGGGGATTATTAAATAGAAGCGGCGTGGGTGATGCGGGCGTGGATGCTTCTTTTATTAATTCTGCACATTTACTGCATAAAATTAAGTTATTAAATTACCCAACAAAAACCATACTTTCACTATTTGTTGGTTAAATCCATTCATGGGGCTATGCTCAAAAATATTTAATTCTTATACCATCCCCCCATGCCATCGGAACGCTGGTGTTCACCATCTGGAGCCGCCCCCTATTTATTCCATCAACCGCTTTTTGTCGTAGATCATGCTTTCGCGGGAATACTCGGCGATATCGAGCTTGCCGGTGTCCATGCGGATGGCGTCTTCGGGGCAGACCTCGACGCAAAAACCGCAATAC
>JAHFGE010000041.1 GCA_023247575.1 Candidatus Omnitrophota bacterium
TTGTTCTCAAACATCGCGTTCAGACATTGGTTTTTGCGGGGCTACTTTTTTTGTCTATGATACCGGTCTTTTTCAAACTGGGATCAGAGTTCATGCCTCCCTTAAATGAGGGGACCATTCTTTACATGCCCACGACCTTGCCGGGGATTTCAGTCACTGAGGCAGAAAAGCTTCTTCAACAGATGGATAAGGTCATCCGTACTGTCCCTGAGGTTGAGCGTGTGTTCGGCAAGGCGGGACGAGCTGAAACAGCGACCGATCCCGCACCCTTTTCTATGATGGAAACAACAGTTGTCCTTAAACCGGAAGCACAATGGCGCAAGATCCATCGTTGGTATTCCTCATGGATGCCTGAATTTATGCAAGGTTTCTTTCGTCCCATTTGGAATGATCGGATCACATGGCAGGATATTATCAGTGAGCTTGACGAGAAGGTAAAATTTCCAGGGGTATCAAACGCGTGGACTATGCCGATTAAAGCACGTATCGACATGCTTTCAACTGGTGTGAGGACACCGGTTGGAATCAAGATATTGGGTGCCAATTATAATGAGATTGAGCGTATAGGTGTGGACATTGAGAAAATTGTTAAGGGTGTCAAGGGTGCGCGCAGTGTTTATGCGGAACGTGTGACAGGGGGATATTTTCTCGATTTTGATATTGACTCTGACGCGTTGGCTCGTTATGGCTTGACGGTAGGCGATGTAGAGGAAGTCATTATGTCAGCGATCGGTGGGGAACCGGTGACAACAACCATCGAAGGGCGCGAACGGTATACAGTCAATGTCAGGTATTTACGCGAGTTACGCAGTGATATCACAAGCCTCAAACGCGTCCTTGTGGCCACACCAGGTGGGGCACAAATACCTTTGGGTCAGCTTGCAAAGTTGGAGTTGATCCAGGGGCCGGCCATGATCCGTAACGAAAACGGTATGCTTTCCGGTTATGTTTATGTGGATGTAGCTGGCCGCGATGTGGGCAGTTTTGTAGAAGATGTCAAGCGCGCGGTTGAAAAAGAGCTTAAGCCAACTCCAGGGTATGTACTTGTGTACAGCGGTCAATATGAGAACATGCTTCGTGTGCGTGAGCGGTTGAAAATGGTCGTTCCCATTACACTTTTTCTGATTTTTATGCTGTTGTATATGAATACCCGTTCACATGTCAAGGCGGGGATTGTTATGCTGGCAGTACCTTTTTCTCTAGTCGGAGCGGTATGGTTTCTTTACATTCTTGGCTATAATATGTCCATTGCGGTATGGGTAGGGATGATTGCACTCATGGGCCTTGATGCGGAAACCGGCGTTTTTATGTTACTTTTTTTAGACTTGGCGTATTATCATGCCGTACGCATTGGGAAAATGAAAACAATTTCAGATCTTGAGGAGGCCATCGTTCATGGGGCGGTTAAGCGTATCCGTCCCAAACTTATGACGGTCAGTGCCATGTTTATGGGGCTTATTCCTATTATGTGGTCGATAGGAGCTGGGGCGGATGTGATGAAACGTATCGCGGCTCCCATGATTGGGGGTATTTTTAGCAGTTTTGTTATGGAGCTTTTGGTCTATCCGGCCATTTACTTTATCTGGAAGTGGAAATACGAAATGAAAAAGGGTACGGTGGATGTCAGCAAGCTGCCTATACCGGAATTAAAAGAACATTAAAGGCGTAACTTTTAGCGGGATTGATCGTCTTTAATTATGAGAAGGTAGTTATAATTACATTTGAAAAAGGATTTCAGCTATGGATAACAGGCTAATAGAAGACATATTCAATGAATGCTGTGAAAAAGTGCTCGCTGGCATGCCTGTAGAAGAGGTTATTCGTCAGTACCCTAACTATGCCAAGGAGTTAAGAGAACTCCTTTCTGTGGTGGAGGGAATAAGAGATGTGCCGCCTTTAAAAATTTTGGACCAAAAAATGATTTCTTGCCTAATTAAGGTTGGTGAAGAGATCCAAAGGCAAAGGGAGCGGTCATTCTCGGCAAGGCTTAATCGGTTGTTTTTCTTTCCTTCACCTGCCTGGGCGCGCGGATTCGCTTTGGCCCTGGCCATTGTTTTTGTTACTTGGGGGACTGTTAATGTGTCTGCCAGCAGTGTGCCTGGTGATCCATTGTATTTGGTAAAGCTTGTGTCTGAAAAGATAAGGTACTTCTTGACTGTTAACCCTGAAGGTCAGATGGAGCTAAAGATCGTCTTTTCCGAAAGACGTTCAAAAGAGTTAGTCAATAAGTTTAATAAAGATGGTCATATTGATATCCAGACTCTTAAAACTATGCTAAGTGAGGCAGAGGACTCTTTGCGTTATGTAGCTAAATTACCTGCTGGAGAGCAAAAAATTTATCTTGCCAAACTCGAATATTTAAACGCTTATCAAAAAGATATCCTTCAAGATCTTCGAACCAAGGTTCCTCAAGCCCAGAAAGCCAAGCTGGATGACGCTATTTGCACATGCAATCAGCGTGACCAGTGGTTGCAAAAGGCGCGCAGTAACGGCAAAGTCTCTTCATCTCCCCGTTGTCCGTGTACGATGCGTTCCTAAATCATTTCTGTCTTTAAATAAATTTTCAAAAAACATCGTAACCTTTTGTCATCCTTTACGTCTGTAGTGGTGTCTCACATTGATTCCATCGGGGGGATCAATAAAAAAGGAGGGGTGCTATGCACGGCGAAGAATTAGGAAATTATGCTTACGGCATGTGGCCGGTGGTGATTTTTAATGTGATTCTTTTTTCTTTTTTTGTGATTAGTTTCGTTAAGCCCAAGGGGAAAGTGGAATGGGCATCCATGGGTGCCTTTGTGGCGTTTATGGTGGCCTTGTTTACGGAAATGTACGGCTTTCCTTTGACAATTTATTTCCTTTCTACCTGGATGGGGAAATCATACCCAGTGCTTACCCCTTTTTCCCATGCCCATGGACATCTATGGCTGGTTTGGTTAGGGTTAGCTGATTCTGATCTGGCCATGACAGTGTTGCATATCGTCAGCAATGTGATGATTTTTGGAGGTTTGTACATCATTCATCAAGGTTGGGTTCTTATTTATGCCGCAGGAGGCAAACGCTTGGTGACGGATGGCATTTATGCCCACATACGACATCCTCAATATAGCGGAATGTTTTTGATTACTTTGGGGTTTTTGCTGCAGTGGCCTTCAATTTTGACACTTGCTATGTGGCCCATCTTGATGTTGGCGTATTATCGCCTGGCCATGAAAGAAGAAAAAGACGTTGAAAAGCAGTTTGGGAAAGCCTATGGTGATTATAAAGCTAAAGTTCCAGCGTTTATACCTAAAAAATGGGGAGGTGCAAAATGAAAAATCGATCGTGGATGATGTTGATTTGTTGTCTGGTGCCGTTATTATTTATATTCGTCGCGCCAGCGCTGGGGTTAAATAAAAATAGTGTATTCCCTATTTTCATTGTGGCTATATTTTTATGTTTTATGATGATGGGCAGAGGCGGCGGCTGTTGTGGCGGCGGCCATAAACATGATGATGAAGAAAAAGGAAAGAAGGAAGGACAGCACGGCTGTCATTAAAGAGGTTCAGTCATGAGTTTTGATAACAAAAGCCATTGGGAGGGTATTTATGCGATAAAAAAACCAGCGGAAGTAAGCTGGTATCAAACTGACCCGGCCATATCTTTGGAACTTATAGCTTCGACAGGAGTAGGTTATGCCGATAAAATTATTGATGTTGGCGGCGGCGCATCCGTGCTTGCGGATAAATTGCTAAATCAAGGATTCCAAAATCTGGCTGTGCTGGATATTTCGGCAAAGGCTTTGGATTACGCTAAAGAAAGATTGGGAAGCAGAGCAACCGCGGTGAAATGGATGGTCGCTGACGTTACAGAATTCAAATCTTCAGAAAAATATAATTTGTGGCATGATCGGGCGGTTTTTCATTTTCTTACTGACAAAAGTGACCGGAAGAAATATATACAGAATATGGACAAGGCTTTGAATCCAAGTGGACATGTAATTATTGCTACGTTTTCTATTAATGGTCCACTCAAATGCAGTGGACTTGATGTTGAACGTTATAGTCCTGAGAAAATGAAAGTTGAGCTTGGGCGTACTTTTGAGTTTATTAAATCTGTTGATGAAGGGCATATGACACCCGCAGGGAAAGAGCAAAAGTTTACGTATTTTTATTTTAGGAAGATTGGTTAAGGGGAGATGGTGCAAAAAGACCCAATTTGTGGAATGGATGTTGATGAACGTTCGCCAAAAGTAATCTACACCTGCCCCATGCATCCTGAAGTTGAACAGGACCATCCCGGGGACTGTCCTAAATGCGGCATGGCTCTTGAGTCAAAGAATTTTCCTTCCCAAGAAACCAATGAGGCTGATGAAAACCAAACACTCAAACGGAAGTTTTGGATAGGACTATTTTTAACCTTACCCGTCGTGTTCATGGCCATGTCAGAGATGGTTTTGCCTACTTTTACTCGGTATGTTCAATGGATATTGTCTACGATGGTTGTCTTTTATTGCGGCGGGTTTTTGTTAGTCAAAGGCTGGCAGTCGCTGATCCATCGGCATTTGAATATGTTTACGCTTATTGCTTTAGGGGTGCTTGTGGCTTATGGATATAGTACTGTCGCTTTATTTTTACCCCAAGGCTTGTATCTTTATTTTGAAGCAAGTGCAGTCATCACCGTTCTGGTCATTTTAGGCCAATGGCTTGAGACAAAAGCCCGCAGTCAAACTGGCCAAGCAATTAAAAGTCTCTTGGGGTTAGCAGCCAAGGAGGCTCACATCATGAAAGACGGCAAGGAAGAGCAAATTTCCATCGATCAAATCCAAAAAGGTGACATTTTGAGGGTCAAGCCGGGCGAAAAAATACCTTTAGATGGGATGATTGTTGAAGGTCAAAGTACCGTCGATGAATCCATGCTTACCGGAGAGCCTATGCCGGTGGTTAGAGGTGTTGGCGAGAGGGTCATGGGAGCAACCGTCAACCAAACCGGAACATTTGTGATGAGAACAGAGAGAATAGGCTCGGAAACCTTGCTTTCACAGATTGTTCATATGGTCTCTGAGGCCCAGCGCAGCCGTGCCCCTATCCAAAGATTGGCAGATCAGGTTGCCGGCTACTTTGTTCCTGCGGTTATTATCATTTCCCTTATTACATTTTTTGTCTGGCTGCTGGTCGGACCGCAACCTGTTTTAACGTATGCTTTAGTCAATGCCATTGCGGTGATTATTATTGCCTGCCCATGTGCTTTGGGGCTAGCTACACCCATGTCGATTATGGTGGGCGTCGGCCGAGGTGCGCAGGCAGGTATTTTAATTAAGAATGCCCAGGCGATTGAACAGTGTGAGAAAGTGACCCACGTTTTGATAGATAAAACCGGAACACTCACGGAAGGCAAACCTAAAGTGACTGCATGTATTGGTCTAGACCCTCAATGGATGGTGGGGCTGGCAGCTTCTTTAGAACAAAATAGCGAACACCCTTTAGCTCGGGCGGTTATGAATTATGCTAAAGAAAAAAGCAGTAAGATTGAAGCCGTTGAGCATTTTGAGTCCATAACAGGTGGAGGTATTAAGGGTCAGATTAACGGAAAAACTATTCTCGTCGGTAAACAGAAATTTATGGAAGAATCAGAGATTGATATTTCCGATGATTTGAAAAAACAAGCCATGCAATTACAGGACAATGCGCAGACGGTCGTATGGGTTGCCATGGAAGGAAAGGCCATAGGGATTTTAGGTATTTCCGACCCCATTAAGAAAACCACACCAGATGCCATTCGTGCGCTGCACGATATGGGCTTAAAAATTGTTATGCTGACCGGTGATAACCACAAAACGGCTGAGGTTATAGCTCAACAACTCGGGATTGATCGGATTGAAGCAGAGTTAGACCCTAAGAGGAAGCAAGAGATTGTAAGAAGATTCAAAACAGAGGGGGCGGTTGTCATGATGGCGGGAGACGGCATTAACGATGCTCCGGCTTTAGCTCAAGCAGAAGTAGGTGTGGCCATGGGAACAGGGACAGATGTGGCCATCGAGAGCGCTGGGATTACTTTGGTCAAAGGAGATTTAAACGGTATTGTCAAGGCCTTACGGTTAAGCAGGGCGGTCATGACTAATATCCGTCAGAATCTATTCTTTGCATTTATCTATAATGCTTTGGGAATCCCCATTGCCGCTGGTGTTTTGTATCCATTTTTTGGTTTACTATTAAGCCCCATCATGGCCGGCGCTGCGATGAGTTTTAGTTCAGTTTCGGTGATTGGCAATGCTTTACGCCTGCGTCGTCTTCGCATTTAAGGTAACGTGAGTTCGATATAACGCTTTTGTCACCCCCGAATGCCTTAATCGGGGGTCTAGGATTTGCTGAAGTACTAGATTCCCGATAATCCCGCCAGAGGCGGGACGGGAATGACACATAGCTTCAAAAATCACCCCGAAAACACCTGAATTTGGTTTTTTCTAAATTATATGTTATACTTTTTTCATAGTTACTAAAAACCCATTTTCTCTACAAACATAAGGAAAAAATTATGAAACGCCTCATCTCAGTGTGGATTATTGTTAGTTTTATTGTTTCTTCGGTTGCGTGGCCTGGGCGGGGTTACGCTCAAGACCACTTAGCTCTGCCCTTACCTGGGACCATGGTGAATTTAAGCCCTGCCTATGTGCCAGTTCTGGTCAAGGGTCTAAAAATCCATCCAGAGAATCCGCTTTTATTCGATTTTATCCTTGATACCGGAAAATCTGGTCTTAAGGTGAACAGTACAGAATTTAAGTCTGAATCCGAGAAACTTATCAAGTATTTCTTAGCCTCACTCACAATTAAAGAAGATGACTTATGGGTGAATTTGTCCCCCTACGAGAAAGACAGAATGATTCCAGCTGAATTAGGCAAGACCGAGCTTGGCCGAGATATGCTGGCGCAGGATTATATCTTGAAACAATTAACCGCATCACTCATCTATCCCGAGAAACAATTAGGCAAAGAGTTTTGGGACAAAGTATACACAAAAGCCCAACAGATGTTCGGCACTTCTGATGTATCTGTAAATACGTTTAACAAAGTGTGGATTGTGGCAGACAAAGCCAAGGTCCTGGAACGCAATAACGCGGCCTATATTGTCGGCGCGCATTTGAAGGTGATGCTGGAGGAGGATTACGTAGCGCTAAACAAAAGGGGACAGAACAAAAGGGGACAGTTGAATTCAACTGTCCCCATTAGTTCAATTGACAAACTGTCCCCATCTGTTAATTCCCTCGGTTCCCAAATCGTCCGTGAAATCATCATTCCTGAACTTGATAAGGAAGTTAACCAGGGCCAAAATTTTGCTCCGTTACGGCAAATGTTTTATTCCATGATTCTGGCCTCTTGGTATAAGCTGGCTTTGAAGGACGCATTGCTTAATCAGGTGTATGCGAATAAAGGGAAAATTAAAGGCGTAGAGACACAAAATTTTGTGTCTCTACAACCCAAAAATATTTATCAAATGTATCTACAAGCCTACAAAAAAGGCGTGTTCAATTATATTAAGGAAGAAAGTATCATTGCGAGCCCGAAGGGCGAAGCAATCCCTGCCTCAACCATTCCCCGCAAGTATTTTTCAGGTGGGTTACGTATATTGGCCGACCCTGCCCAGCTTATTATACGTAAATCAAATTTGACTCCAGGCGACAACGCTTCACCTGATGGTGACTTGGCAATGGCGGCGGTGAATATGAACAAAGTAGCTTATCGAGATGCGGCGATGGCGGCGAAAGTCGGGAAGGCCGGGTTGCCGACCGTTGAGGATGGATTACCTTGGGAGACCAAGGATTATTTGGACTTCTTGCAGAAAACGGGAGCGGCTGGCGAAAAAGTTCATTTTGTTGCTCGTTCAGAGGAAATGGTAAAAGTTATTCGACAAATCAGAACGATAGCGGACAGCCCTCTTAGAACGCCGACAATCGTTTATGGATTAACAGGTACTGGCAAAGAATTAACTTGGAAGATCATTCATTATTTAAGTCCGAGGAGCGGAAAACAGCCCATTGTCTTAGATGTGAATTGGTTGAATTTGTATGAAGCGGGGGATTTAAATCGTGTGATATTTGGAACGAAAGATCAGCCGGGCTTACTGGAGCAAGGACAAGATAGTACTGTTGTGATTGATGGTATCGAGGATGCAACTTCGGGATTGCAAGGATTGTTATTAAGAGTCTTGGAAAGTACGCGGATGGTTCGTGCTGATGGATCAGCGCCGATTAATCTTAGCAATGTTCAATTTGTTGCCACGAGGAATAAAAATTTTCCTAAAGGATATCGTCAAGATTTAGTTAATAGGTTGCGTTCTCAAGTCAACTTGCCTGCACTTGATCAACGTCAGGATGATAGGATTCTGTTATACGAATTCTATAATAAGGTTCTAGCTGAGAAACTTGGACAGACATGGAGGCCACTTTCTTTAGATGCCGGTTTTCTTTTGGCTTCTGTTCGTGCAAATGACGAAAAGCAGGTGCGTGGGGTTCAGGAAGTCATTGAGAATGCATTGACGAATGGTCATGGGAAAAGAGGGCCATATTTAACTGCTCAGGATTTAATTGAGGCCGGGTTGCCTACGAAAGAACTTGCTAGGGGTTCAGGCGATGTTCCTTCCGATATTAATGGTGTCCCGATTGTATTGGGTAAGTCGAAAAAAGGGGATCAAAAGGTTTTCGATGGCGCTCGATATTTGCAGATCGTCCATGGAGTGCGTCCTTATTATGATTTAATTATGAAGTCCGAGAACATTCCTGTTCCAGCAAAAAAGGTTCAACGTGAGCAAGCTCAAAAGTATGTTGATGCTTTGAATGGTTTCTTCACCAAGCCCACTAATCTGAAGAAATTAGGAGTAGTAACTGTTGCTCTTAAAACGGATGATAACCCGCATGACTTGAAAGCATTGAGCCTCATTTTAGGTGATCAGCTGGAAAATGGGGAATATACCGTTAAGGTTCAATTTACACTGGAAGACGGACAGGTTATCGAAACAGCTTTTGTAACCGGCCTTACAGAGGGGGTATTGAGTTTATGGGTCGGATTCGTTTCATGGATGCAATTGAGATCAGATTATGGGTACTCAACTACAAGGGACCGAGAAGACGTGGATCTGACCAAAAGATTCGCCTTGGAATCCGCTGGCGGCCCGATTGGGTTTTATGTTTATGGCGGAGCCATAGAAAATTACTTAAATTTTTACAAAGAATATGATTTTTTGGGAGAGGTTATTATTAAGAAATTTAATGCAATAAAGTCCGATATCCCCGACGCGGCGATGACGATCTCAAAGTTCCAAACATTAGGACGTTTTAGCTTCGAAGAATTTGTCAGGGATGTGGAGGTTAAAAAATTGATCCAGCAAGGTCAATCGAATTGGATTCCGGTAACGGATCGTAGTTATATCAATGAGAATCGCCGGGAGGTTAAGGCCAATCGATCCTCCCCTGATAGTTTAGGCTCTCGTTTTGATAGATGGTCCCGCTATCGTCTGGATAAGAATGGAAGTTTTTTTGTGAATGTTCAAAACGTTCCGATCGATGGGCGAATACCACTTCTTCAGGAAATCCAGCAGCAGGCCGAGGCCATGTTAGTGTTGTATTCTTCCATTGCGGTTCCTGGTAGCCAGTTTAATTTTGTGGGTTTGGCGCGCGCTGTTCAGGATCGAGACGCTGGGGCTCCTGCAAGTGTTCCAGAAGATACGTTAATCGGTAAAGAGGATCTTAAGACGGCTAAAGCTGTGCTTAAGATCTTAGGGGACATGGTGCAACCGTCTGATTTGGATTTAATTTTACAAATTCAGCACCAAATTATGGGCGAAACGAAACTCGATGAAATTCCCAAAGGAAAAATTGCCTTGGTTGAAGATATTCAAAGGAGAATAAACGCAATCGCTGATGAGGCCAAAAGACTTACCGTTGAGCGTGACCACAACAGGATTATTGATTTCACAAATGAAGTGTATAGCCTGTTTGGCCAATGGCGTTACCTCACAGGTCATCCTGATTTAGAGTTGCATGGGGTAATCAAAACCCGTCCTGGTCAGGCAGATCATCCTCTTGAAATGGGATATTCGTCATCAAGTCTTAAAATACCTGCTCGACGCGTAGATCGTGAGGCCGTTGAAACTAAATATCAATCATTTGTTCAGACCTACCCAGGGGGCACCCCCGATCATGGGCCTGCGCCCGACGCGGCGATGAAGGCTTCCATACAATCCTCCCAGCTCAATGCTTCTCCAGGCGGTATCGATCTCAACGCCAAGAACATGGGCTTGGATGTGGCCAAAGAGGGTTCAGGGGTTGATATAAAATTTGACCCAGCTATGGTCGCTGAGTTCCAGCGCGGGGATTTCTCAGGTATTGCCCCGCTCATTATTCGCATTGTGCCTATTACAAGTGCTTTGCCGATTTTGGGCTTAGGAAAGAGTTGACAAGAGGTGAGCCTACCCCAAATTTAGTACCAGTCAGTTCATGATGGCAGCGCCCACAGAGCAACCAGAGCTAAACCCTTGCAATTTTCCAAAAATTGACTAGAATAATTATAAACAGCTAGGCCTACGCACCTGCCTCGACCGAAGCGTTTGGGCCGTTAAAGCTGTTTAAGGGCTGTCCGCCAGTGTACGGACTGTCCTGAACTATCCAGGTTACAACATCTGGTACATTGTTTCACGCTGCCCCAGGTGGTACATTGTTTCACGCTGATAACTGGTACATTTTTACATGCGGATTAACAAAAATTCAACGGTTGAATATTGGCTCTTCGGGGAATGGTTTTTTCAACCGTGTTTTCAACCATATTTCAATGGTGTCAGTAGTTTTTCAACGGTCTAACGGTTGAATTTTCAACGGTTGAAAATAAGAAATTCAACGGTTGAAAAAATGGGGGGGTAATATGGTGGAAGACAAATCAGGGGAAATTCTTCAGTTTTTGGAGCAAAATAAAGGGGGCACTGTTGATCAGGACAAAGGGGGACAGTTGTTCAACTGTCCCCATAAGTTCAGTGCCGGTGCCAGTGCCGAGGCGCCCAAGACTATAGGATCTCAAGCCAAGGCTATAGGATCTCCGATCAACACTATAGAATCTGGGGCTGGCGGTGCCAATGCCAAGACTATAGGATCTCAAGCCAACACTATAGGATCTCAGGTGAAGACTATAGAATCTCCCAGTGGCAGTGCCGATGTTGGTACTCCCAAGACTATAGGATCTCAAGCCAAGGCTATAGGATCTCCGATCAACACTATAGAATCTGGGGCTGGCGGTGCCAATGCCAAGACTATAGGATCTCCAGCCAACACTATAGAATCTCAATCTAAGACTATAGA
>JAHFGE010000133.1 GCA_023247575.1 Candidatus Omnitrophota bacterium
ATGTTTTCGGCTGTTTTCTCGAAATCAACACTAGTCTTGCCAAAAAATTCCTGCCAACTTTGAGTCTGCCAAATCTCAATACGATTAGAAACGCCGATCACAATCGCATCTTTTTTGATGCCGGCAAAATCTTTTAAATATTGCGGAATAATAAACCGCCCCTGCTTGTCAGGGGTCACCTCCACCGCTCCCGAGAAAAACAAACGGTTAAAATACCGAGCCTGCTGCTTGGTGAAAGACAAATTTTTGAATTTTTGCTCTTCCAGTTGCCATTGCTGGTCGGCAAACATAAAAATACAGCGGTCGAGCCCCCGGGTGACAAAAAATTTCTCAATGCCATACTCCTTGGCCACCTGGCGAAAACGCGAAGGCAAAATTAATCGGCCTTTATTATCAATACCGTGATTGTATTCTCCGTAGAACATAGTTTAAACCACTTCCCTCCATTTTTCTCCACTTATGGGCAGTATAAGCAAACAGGCCTTTCCTGTCAATAAGCAATATTTTTAAATCGGATTTTACGAAAATGGGAAAACTATTCCACTTTAAGCAGGCGGCGGATGGTTTTTTCATCCTGGCGGATTTGACAGATCAAATCTTCTTTGGAAGGGAAGGCTTTTTCATCGCGGATTCTTTGGAGGAATTCCACTAGAACTTCTTGGCCGTAAAGATTAACATTAAAATCAAAAACATGCACCTCTAAATGGACTTTAGGCCCGCCTGACCCGCCTTTGGCGAGTCCTGCCGGCGAGGCAGGTTTACGGCTTTTAAAAGAAGGCCGTATTCCTAAATTAGCCATGCCATATAAAGTCTTGTTTTTCCACACTACCCTCACCGCATACACTCCTTGGGGCGGCAATAGAGCAGATTCATAATGCACATTGGCCGTAGGGTACCCTAATAATTCCCCTCGGGCAGAACCATGCACGACGTGGCCTAAAATGGAAACCGGACGGCCTAATAACTTTTGAGCTTCGGATAACTGGCCTTGAGGAATCAATCGGCGCAGGCGGCTGCTACTAATAACCTTGCCGCCTTGCTTTAAAGCTTTCACGGCATGCATGCGATAGCCGTATCCTTGAGCTAACTGTTCAAACAAAGTAACATCTGCGCTTCTGTTCCTGCCAAAGCGAAAATCCTCGCCGACAAAAATAGATTGCACATGGAGCCGTTGAACTAAAATTTTTTTAATGAAATAATGAGGGTCAATACGGGCAAAGCGTTTGTTAAAACGGATGACCAAAACCGCATCCACGCCCAATTCTTGTAAAAGCGCCAGACGATATTGAAGAGACATCAGGTAAGGTAAAGAAAGGTCAGGACACAAGACATGGGCAGGATGAGGGAAAAAAGTAATCACCACCGCTTTGGCCTTCAGGTGTTTGGCCTCCTTCACCATGCTTTTAATAAGCATCTGGTGGCCGCGGTGAACTCCGTCAAAAATACCGATAGCAACGGCAATCTTTTTAAATTTAACAGGCCCAAGGCCGTACATGACTTTCATTCAGATTCTCTAAACTGACCGAATCCTTAATATCAAAATGCCCCACCCGGGTGCGCTCAATCTGCGCAATGCAGGCCCCGCAGCCCAGCATCTCTCCTACGTCTTCGGCCAACTGCCGTACATAAGTTCCCTTGGAGCATGACATAAAAAATTCTACCTCCGGAGAAGCAAATCGCAGGACTTTAAGATCATTGATGCGTACCTGGCGAGGGGTGCGCTCCACGTGCTGGCCCTTCCAGGCCATTTTATAAAGGCGCTCGCCCTTGTGTTTGACCGCGGAAACCATAGGGGGAGTTTGTTCAATATCACCGGTAAATTTCTTAAAAACCTCTTGCACTTGAAAACAGTCAATGTTTTCGGTCGGCCTTTCGACGATGGTTTTGCCCATGATATCGGCAGTAGTGGTCTTTAACCCCAGCCGCAGGGTGGCTCGATAGCTTTTATCAAAGGCCACGAAACGCTCAAACAGTTTGGTCGATTGCCCCAGCAGAACAATCAAAACACCGGTCGCCAGCGGATCCAGGGTCCCGGCATGACCCACGCGGCGCATGTGAAATTTACCCCGCACAAAATCCACCACATCATGCGAGGTGATTCCGACGGGTTTATTGACAATGAGGATACCATCCATCATAGACTCTTTCTTATGGCGGCAATCACTTTCTTTTTAGCCCCCTCTAGCCCCATTTTCACCTTTGCCCCGGCAGCTTTTTCATGTCCTCCACCGTTAAACTGGGCAGCCAGCCTGGCCACATCAAAATAGCTCTGACTGCGCAAATTAATCCGGGTTTGGCTGGGGTTGGGTTCACTAAAAATGGCAACGACTTCAATGCCCTCCACCATGCGCAAAAGGCCAAAAATTTTTTCCTTTAAATCGAATTTTTTGGAAAAAGAATCCATAGTCTTTTTAGGCAAGAGCACGCAGTAAACCTTATTTTTGAGCAGCAGTTGGGCACTGTGAATCACATCGATAAACTTTGTAATGTCGACCGAGGGGATGCCGGGATATAAACGCTGATACAAATTCGGCGCAGATAAACCAAAAGATAAAAGTCGGGCGGCGATGGTATGGGTTTTGGCAGATGTGTTTTCAAAACGGAAAGATCCGGTGTCCGTCATCATGCCGGCATACAATAACATGGCCACTTGTTTAGTCATCTTGACTTTAGCACATTTAAATAAATCAAACAGGATTTCACACGTTGAGGAGCTTTTTGGATAAACCAAATTCATATCGCCAAACAAATTATTGGTGACATGATGGTCGATGTTGATAATAGGTTGACCATCCAGCCATCGGCGCACGCCGCCTATGCGTTCCAGTTCCCCGCAATCCAAAATGATAACAGCCTCAAAAACGGGCTGCTTCAAGCCTGACCTTTTATAAAAATGTTGGGCCTGGGGCAAAAACTCCAGCCACGGCGACAAATGATCTTCATTGACGACAGTTGTCTTCTTGCCTAATGCTTTAAGGACAAGGCCCAAGGCCAAGCTCGAGGCAGCGGCATCGGCGTCGGGATTATAGTGGCTTGCTATCAAGAAACTTTTGTATTTTTTAATTTTTGTCCAAAGCACTTTAGGCGTCATGGCGTTCTCCCGGCGGCATAGTTCTTTTGATTTCTTCTAAAGCGGCCTCAATGTGAGCGGCATGTTGCACTCCCTTATCGAGAATAAATTGAAACTCCGGGGCACAGCGTAAGGCCAGTTTCTGGCTGATGCTTTTACGGATAAATCCTCGGCAGCTGTTAAGCCCTTCCGTCGCATTTTTCACAACCCGAGGGTCATCGTTAAACACGCTAAACCTCACCCGGGCGTGGGAGAGGTCCTTGCTGACATCCACATTTATAATGGTCACGGGGGCAACCCGCGGATCATGAATATGTCCAAAAAGAATCATATGGCTCAATTCCCTTTTGATGAGCTCATTAATTTTTTCGATACGCATATCTTTACTCCTTTACAAATTCTAAATCCTAAATTCTAAACTCTAAACAAATTCGAATGACAGAATGTTCTAATGATGGAAACGTTTTGAATTTTGAACATTAAAATTTTTGGTCATTGTTTAGGATTTAGATTTTAGGGTTTAGAGTTTTTAATGCATTCCATGACCTCAAATATGCCATGGCGGCTCCTGATGCTTCCTGTTTAACAATCTTATCAAATTCTTTTTTGTACCGCTGAGGTTTAATGGTCTCCAGCGCTCTATGTCCTATCGCCTCCTTAATAAGTTTAAAGGTACCCCGCTCAATCGTAAAGTGTAATCGTGCCGCGAATCGCGCCGCCCGCAAAATCCGGGTGGGATCATCGTAGAAACTTTTTTCATGCAGCACACGGATTTTCTTAGAACATAAATCTTTCCGGCCGCCAAAAGGATCAACCTCTTGACTCCACGTATCAGGATGGATGGCAATGGCGATGGCATTAATGGTAAAATCCCGACGGAAAAGATCGTCACGGATATCGGAAGGTGTCACCTTCGGAAAAGCCCCTGGACGGACATAAGTTTCTTTGCGAGCCGTAGCAAAATCAATCATACGGCCATAAGATAACTGCACAGTTGCCGTCTTAAAAGCTAAATAACGTACAAGCTTTGAGCCCCGATGCAAAGCAGCAAATTTCTCAGC
>JAHFGE010000134.1 GCA_023247575.1 Candidatus Omnitrophota bacterium
AATCCGCGGTGGCCCTGGCCCAGAAAAAGAGCGATCAAATCAATGCCCTTAAATCTGTGCTGCGAGGCCGTCTGATATTTATCAATGTGGTGGATGAAATTTACCGTTTGATGCCCTCGCAGACTTCCCTGGTTGGCCTCATGATATCCAACGGCCACACCTTAAGTATTCAGGGCATCTCCCGAAATGCCGTAGACATTAACCGATTGCAAAACGGCATGGTCAATTCCTCTAAATTCAGCAATGTGAATTTGGATTATGTCAATAAACGGATTACCCAGGATGGGGAAGTCAATTATTTTAAGATAACCTGTCAGGTGAATTGATGATCAAGCTAAAGCAGCGTGAGAAAATTATCTTCATTCTGACCATAGCCCTTATTACTATATACGTTGTTGTTTACTGGGCGATTAAACCTGTGAGGGAAAATGGTCAGGATATGACCGACCAAATCAAGGTCGCCCAGGAGCGTTTGCGTAAAAGTATGCATATGATCGAAAATACCAAAAGGTTGGACAATGATTACCAGAAACTGGTGGAAGTTTTTGGCAAAGCCTCCTCAGAGGCAGCGGAAGCTTCCGCCATGGTGGCCAGGTTGGAAACAGTAGCCAGAGAAACGAATATCCATATTACCAATATGCAGCCGCAGAGGGCCGTCAATCAGGGGGCCTTGATGGCTTTCCCTGTAGATCTATCCATCGATGGCTCCTGGCCAGACATTACTAAATTTTTATATGAGGTGCAGGCTGCCTCTGATTTATTCAATATTGAAGAAATGAATTTAGAGAAGTATTCCGATACCGCCTCTTCCTTGCGCGGCCATATTGTCTTGAGCCGTCTGAGAATCGCATCTTCCAATTGATAGTTTCTCACCTTTTACCCGGGAGCTTTCAAGGCCCCGGGGTTTAGCTATTTGACTAAACATCAAATATTCTATTGACAATTCATGAATGATGTGATAAGGTAGCGCTGTTGTTGAGTTTCCCCAACTCAAAACTTTAGTCTCTAATTCCCCGCAACAATCTTATCCTTTATGGTCTATTGTCTCATCGATGATTGGATCTATCTCGATTTAGATGGTAAAACGGGCATTTATGGGCCTCAAGAAATCGAGCGTAACCTCAAATCCAAAATAAAAATCGTCACGGCTTCCTTCCTGGATTGCCAGACCAAGACCGTTTCCTTAGTTGGTCAGCAGCCTACCCATCAAGAAACTTTGGTGAACAGCGCTTTTACCAGCGA
This sequence comes from Candidatus Omnitrophota bacterium, assembly GCA_023247575.1. GTDB lineage: Bacteria > Omnitrophota > Gorgyraeia > Zapsychrales > Fredricksoniimonadaceae > JACQCF01. Next base: position 1,243 of record JAHFGE010000134.1, read on the forward strand.
TTATATCGTGGCCCAGGAGAGGTTATCCGTTGATAGCTTGCAGGTGATAGGTGCTCCTAAGGACAAAGTGGAGGAGATCTATCGGTATTTCGGCGGTATATATATAGAGAAGCTGGTTCCTTATGCCGTGGCCATCCGCGCTTTTTTGAAGTCTAGAAATTTATTGGATCTTCACCCTTATGTTATTTTTTTGGATGATCTCAAGAATCAGGCCGTATTGACTTTCTTTGAAGGGATGCGTTTCAGCGCCTCCCGCCGGATTACCATGCGTGATAGTGGGTACATGATCTCCGAAATTAAACGCAGCTGGCAGGGCTTTGCCGCCGATGCGGATGCTTCTTTTGTTTTGATTTCCAATAATCAGGAATGGTTATCGGCCTTTGTCCGGGAAGGATTTTTGCTGAAAGAAAATATGATTCACGTCGAATCGGAATTTGCGGTATTGGAAGGCTTGAAAAACGCCAAATTTACCATGCATTTTTCACCGGCGCAGGAGATTTTAAGGAAGAAAAAGCATCAGATATGGAAAAACCGCCTCAAGACCTTCATGGCAAGCTTATTGTTAATATCTTTAGGGCTGGCTTCCTATGGGAGCGCAAAAATTTACAAACAAAAAGTTTTTGGGCAGCATCAGAATTTATTGGTTCAAGAAAACCAATACAAAAGCCAGTTAAAAGATCTTTATCAACAAAAATTTTTAACTCTTTTAAACCGCCGCAGGCCGATTGATTACACAAAAATTTATTACGACTTTGTCAGATCCACTCCGGCGGACTATTTTGTCGACAGTTTTCAGTTTCAAAAAGACGCCGATGACACCTGGAACTTTAAGGGAGTCATTTACCCTCGAGATGGATCTGTGACTCAAGCCAAGTTTGTGCGCCAGCTTTCCTTCTCGAATGCCAGCGTCTCAGCCATTGTTTCCCATAAAGTTCTAGGTCAGCAGATCAGTCTTAAAATCAAGGCGGGTCAAGGGGGAGGAATAAAGAGGGCAAAGGGGAGGGAAGCGTGAGGGGAGTAGAACATGAAAGGCCTATTGGTTCTTAGCCTTATATTGTGTTTGGTGTTGATGCATACGGGCTTAGGCGACTGGCAACAAGCTCAGGATCTGGAATATAAGAATGCTTTGTCTAGAAAAGACATTGCCAGGGCTCAGAATGATTTGAAATATTTGGCCCGTTTACCCGCGGGCAGGCCGCAAGATTTGGAGAGTACTTACCGCGATTTGGAATATCAGATTCGTTTATTCAGTCAATATCATGATTTCAAGATATCCTTGGAGGTAGCAAGCAAGTCCGGTGCGGGGCAAGTGCTCTCTCAAATAGGCACTCCTTCCGTATGGCCCGGTATTAGGCAGATACCCTTAACCATTCACTTTGATGATCTCAAAAGCATGGATCAATACATCGAGGTTTTTGATTTTTTAAAAAGCATTGAAGAGTTCGTCCCTCTTCATGTTTTAAGCATGATGCAAAAAGGCGACCATTTAGAAACCAATATTCAAATTTTTGGGAGGGGAATATGAAAAGTCTGATTTTTATGGGATTCATACTGTGGTTGACGGCGGGGGCACAGGCTCATGAAGCGTCCCTCATTGAAGCAGACACTATTCCTCCTAAAGCCTCTGAGAAGATTTCTATGATTCAGGAGAAACCAATAGCCAATCAGGAGGTCTCCGAGACTGCCGATGATCTTGCTGATGATGATTTTGAGCAAATGAATGATTTTATCCGTCAGGAGAATGAAAAATTAAAAAATATCAAGCTGCTCAATCTGGATGTGGAATGGGCTAATTTAAAACTTAAAAAGAAAGAAATCGAACAGAAAATAGTCCAATTGGATAAAGCGGAAGGTACTGGAGCATTGCCAACGCTTACCCCAGGAGTCAGTGATAAACCGGTGATTAAGCTTTTAGGGATTTTTGAAAGCGACGTTTTCAAGAAGGCCGTCCTCAATATCAATGGCGCTAAGGTCAATGTTCAAGAAGGCGAACAGATCAACGGCATGCTGGTTAAATCCATTACCCCCCAAAGTGTGGTTCTGCAGTCTGAAGATGGCCAAACCCAGGAATTGAGGTTTTTATGAACAATCAGCGTTTAGGACATATTTTGCTTAAAGAAGGTCTCATTGAACCTCAGCAGCTGGATTTTTGTCTGAGTGTTCAAAAAAATAATGGCCATCAGAAATTAGGACAGCTTCTCTGCCATTATAACTTTGTTAATGAAATGGCCATTGCCAAAGCCATTGCTGCTCAGGTAGGCTGGCCGGTGTTTGAGGGAGAATATACGCCCGATGAAACCATGGTGGATACCTTTGGCATAACCTTCTTATTAGAACACAATGTTTTTCCTCTTCAATCTGCTTCAGAGACGGTTTTCGTCGTATCGTGCATTGATGATGTGGCAACCACCGACGTCATCAGTCAAAGGCTTGGCCATCAGGTAATATTTTATGTAGGCATGGAAGGGGCTTTGCGCGGCGCCTTGGAGGATTTGTTGCGGCAACACAGGTCTGCAGGGCAGCCAAAAGGCGAGCCTGTGGTGATGGTGGAACATTTGAGTGAATGGTTTGAACATTGTTTGAATCAGGCCATCGGTCAATCAGCCAGCGACATTCACATTGAACCATCTCAGAAGGTCATTGAAGTACGCCGGCGTATTGACGGTATCCTAAACTTTTATCAGGCCCTGCCTTTAAAGTACTTGCCCCGTTTGGTGAACATTATTTTTCATAAGGCTGAGGTGACCATCAGCGATTTTGGGCATTTTCACGATGCGCGTTTCCTGTATCCATATTTTAACAGGACCGTGGATATACGGGTGTCTCATATA
>JAHFGE010000042.1 GCA_023247575.1 Candidatus Omnitrophota bacterium
ACTGGTTACTAGGACTAGAAGGTCAAGTAAAGCATATAAAGCCGACGCGGCGATGACGATGGAGGCTACAGTATACCGGTTACAGCCTGGAGATGAACCTAAACAAGTGATCTATGGTTTTTTGGGTCTAGAACCGACGGATGCTCATGTGGTGTTAGAGGATCCCAAGTTTTTGAGAATAAATGATTTGACCCCAGGGCAGGTCATACCTGTGGGTACAATATTAACGATACCTTTGGTTCAGAGCTTTCAGTATAGGACTCACGATGGAGATACTTTGCGTAAAGTTGCGGGGCAGATTTTTGCCCATTTTGCCACGGATCCTAAATTGCATTTGTCTCGATTGGTTGCTTTAAATACGAAGTTGTTCAAAGAGTATGGATCAGATGCTCCTCTTCCAGAAGGTGTCATGATCACATTTGGACTTGGGTTTGGGGAACTAGATGGATTGAACAGAGGGAAGATTCATCTGCCGGATGGGGTAATCAAAGGTGAGACCGTGAAAGTGAATTTCGACCCGGCGATGACGGCGACCAAGTTAATTTTCATCACGCACCCGAAGCCGAATAATGGATTGGCGGCGATTGATGATAGGAGAATAAGAGAAGTTCTTTCTGGGATGAGGGCCTGGCCAGGTATAGAGATATTTAAGAAGAAAGTCCGATCACCTGCGATTTTAAATGTTGTCCCGGGGACTGATGAATTTAAAATCGAATATTCCGATGGATCAGAAAATGCCGTGTGGGTACATACTTCCAAGGCAAGCCGTGACGCGGCGATGACGATGGTTCGGAACACTCAGTTGGTCACTTCGCCCACGAATGGCGGGAGAACTTTCCGAAAAATTTATGATGATTTTAAAAGGGAAGGAAAATTTGCTCAAGATTTATATCCATCAGATTGGCCGTTATTCTCAAAGAGTGAGGAAGTTGCTAGGCGAAAGATAGATGTTAGCAAATTACTTTTTTTGGCTCATTTAATGGAAATGGCTGAGCAGCAAGAACAGAAAATTGCCAACGAATACGCAGGTGCAGATCCAGATTCAAGGCATTTGGCTAATGAGATGAGGGGCTTGATCAGAGAAGAGGTTATTGAGTCGTCTACGTCTCTATTGCAAGAGAAGAATTTGTTTCAGGCTTTTCTGGATCATCTAGCTTCATGGGTCAATATGGCGCATTATTTGCGGACTCCCTTAGCGAGAATCAAGATGACGTTTGATGCTGTTGAGTTAGAAGAGCCAGAGGGAATTGATGAGGCACGCAGGACTGATTTTGAGCATCGCATTGTTGCTTTGGTAAAATACAAATCTTTGATACGTGAGTTAGCCAAGCGATCAGACAAAGCGCAGATTACGGATTTGATACAGAAAGGCGGTATCGACCTGAATGCCTCCAAACTCGATATGCAAAAAACTGGCCAGGGGGTGCAGATTCAATTTGACCCGGTTATGATTGCTAGATTTCAGCAGGGCAACTTCGACGGTATCACACCCATCATTACTAGCATTACGCCGATTTCCAGCATCCTGCCGTTGTTTGGATTCAAAGAACCCGAAGAGAATGAAAAATTAGCCGGTGTTTAGAGGTTCTGTGGTATACTTCTTCGCAGAAAAAGAAAAGGGCCTGCAAGAAATTTCATGAACACTCTGCGTTTGAATTCACCAGCCAAGTTAAATCTCGTCCTTAACGTTTTAGGCAAGCGTCCGGACGGTTTTCACGATCTACGAACTATTTTTGAACGGATTGATTTACACGATACAATCACCTTAAAGAAGACTGCAGGGAAAATTTCTATCCGATGCAATAATCCGCAGGTACCGAAGGGCCCTAAAAATCTAGCATACCAAGTGGCTCAAATCCTGCAGCGAGATTTTCACCTCGCCCACGGTGTTGAAATCACGATCCACAAAAGAATTCCCGTGGCTGCCGGCCTTGCCGGTGGCTCCAGCAATGCGGCAGCAGTTTTGCAGGGGTTAAACCGCTTATGGAATTTAAAGTTGCCCCAAAAGCAGCTTATCGAGTACGCTGCCAAAGTAGGTAGCGACGTGGCTTTCTTTTTGTATGATACCCCCTATGCTTTGGGAGAGGGCAGGGGCGATCAAATTAGTAAGATCCCCATCAAGACTAAATTGTGGCATGTGCTTGTCACCCCACGAGTTAAGATATATACGAGAAACGTGTTTGCCTGCCTCGCCGGCCCGTCTCGCCGATGGCTCGCCGAGGCGGACAGGCGGGCTGCCGTCAATTTAAAGTTGACAAGAAAAAGGGATGATGTTAATATTCTGCTTCCCTTTTTAAGAGGGAATAATTTATATTCTGTTGGTTCTCATTTATGGAATGATTTAGAGCCTGCCATTTTGTCTTTAAAGTCTCATTGGGGGCCTTTAAAAAGTAAATTGCTCGACGCTGGTGCTGTGGCCGTGTGTTTTTCCGGCAGCGGTCCGTCAATTTTTGGTTTAGCAAAATCACAAAAACATGCCCAAGCCATCCGGGCACGATTTGATAAGCGTTTTACCCAAGTTTTTGTGGTTTCAACGTATTGATTATCAGGCGAAGCCAAAGGCGAAAGCACTTTGGCGAAGACTGACTGCCCGGTGGTGTAATGGTAGCACCCGAGAATTTGGATCTCGTTGTTCAGGTTCGAATCCTGACTGGGCAATGCTTCGACTCGCCCCTTCGGGGATCGCTCAGCACAAGTTGTTTTAGCGAGCCCTGTAAAGGCGAGGAGAAGCATCCTGAGCGACTGAGGAGCGAAGCGACGAAGGAGTCGAAGGATGTCCGGTTTCTGTTCGATTATTTTGGCTGCGGGTAAAGGCACTCGTATGAAATCCAAGGTGCCTAAAGTTTTGCATCCCATTTGCGGACGGCCAATGATCGAATATATGCTAGATATCACGCGTTCTTTGCGTTCTTTGAAAACCTATATTGTTACAGGATACGGCGCGGCCAAAGTTAAAGCAGCCGTGAGAGCTGACGGTGTAGAGTTTGTTTTGCAGCCTCAATTACGGGGCACGGCTGATGCGGTCCGTCGGGTAGAGCCTCGTCTTAAAGGATTCCGCGGTACGGTGCTGATTCTTTGCGGTGATACGCCGTTGTTATCGAGAGACATTGTCAGGGCTTTGTTGGCCAAGCACCACCAAGCTAAAGCGGCCGTGACGGTGTTAACGGCCATCATTGATCATCCGCAGGGTTATGGCCGCATTATTAGAGATGATACAGGTTCATTTCTGGCTATTCGTGAGCAGAAAGATATAAACGATCAGGAAACCCAAATCAAGGAGATCAACGTCGGGGTTTATTGTTTTGAGGCCCCGCGGCTTTTTGAGGCGCTTAAAAAGGTGCGGCTCAATGCCCGCAAAAAAGAGTTTTATTTAACGGATGTGGTTGAACTTTTATTGGCCGCTGGCCACCCCGTAGACACTTTCACGACCCAGGATGTTCAGGCAGGCTTTGGTGTTAATGACCGCCGGGATTTGGCCCAAGCCGAAGCGATTATTCGTCGACGGATTTTACAAGAGCACATGCGCAATGGGGTGACCATCATCAATCCGGATACCACCTACATTGAGGCGAATGTCAAAATTGGATCAGATACAGTGATTCATCCCTGTACGGTCATCCACAGCGATGTCCGTATCGGATCTGGCTGCTTGATCGGCCCTTTTGCGCGTATCCGTCCTGGCAGCCGTATCGCCGACAAAGTTGAGATCGGTAATTTCACGGAAATTTCGCGCACGTCGATAGGGAGCGATGTTTTTATGAAACATTTTTCGTTTTTGGGCGATGCCAGGGTGGGTGCTAAAGCCAACATAGGCGCAGGGGTGGTGACGGCCAATTTCGACGGTGTGGCTAAAAATAAAACCACCATCGGCCCAGGCGCTTTGATCGGATCGGATGCAATTATGGTCGCTCCTGTAACCATAGGTTCTCGAGCGGTGGTCGGGGCAGGGGCGGTCGTGACAAAACATACAAGGGTGCCAGCGGGAGCGGTTGTTCGCGGTGTTCCGGCGAAGATATTTAAAGAATAGAGGATTTTATGTCGACGAATCTAGCGGTTTTAGGTGGGAATGCCAATGCGGCGTTAACGAAAGAGATTTGCGAGATTCTTAAAATTAAACAAACGGAAGTTTTAGTGGGGCGTTTTTCCGAAGGAGAAATCAGGGTTCATATTAAAGAGAATATCCGCGGCAAAGACGTCTTTATCGTGCAGCCGACCTGCCCGCCAGTGAACGATAACATCATGGAGCTTTTGATTCTCATTGATGCGGCCAGACGCGCTTCGGCGGATCGCATCACGGCAGTTTTGCCTTATTATGGTTATGCCAGGCAGGATAGAAAAGATCAGCCGCGTGTGCCCATTACCGCTAAGCTGGTGGCGAATTTGATTGTGGCGGCCGGGACCAACCGCGTCTTGACGATGGATTTGCATGCCAGCCAAATCCAGGGTTTTTTTGATATACCGGTGGACCATCTGTATGCCATCAATCTTCTTTCAGAATATTTTAAGGAGAAGCAAATTAAGGATCTGGTGGTTGTTCCCCCTGATGTAGGGGGATTGAAAATGGCCCGGGCTTATGCCAAACGTCTCAATGCCGGCCTGGCCATTGTGGATAAACGCCGTGCCTCGCCGGACAAAACAGAGGTCATGAGCATTTTAGGTGATGTGAAGGGCAAAAATGTCCTGCTGGTGGATGATATCATTGCCACGGCTGGTTCCATCCTTGAAGCGACCACGGCTTTAAAGGCCCATGGAGCTAAATCCATTCAGGTTGCCGTTAGCCATGGGGTTCTGTCGGGATCGGCCAAACAGCGCCTGCGTGATTGTAAAGATATACAGCAAGTGGTGATTACCAACAGTATTCCTTTAGCCGACGGGCCAAGTCATCCGAAGATTAAACAATTGTCGATTGCGCCGTTACTGGCTGAAGCCATTGCCCGTACGCATAATGCGGAAAGTATTAGTTGTTTGTTCGACGAGATTAGAAATTAATAGGAGAAAAAATGGAACAAATTGATTTGGATGTCCAATTAAGAAATGATAAAGGTTCCGCCCGAGTCAGAAGAATGCGCCGGGCTCATTTGATCCCCGCGGTCATTTACGGCGGTCATGCTAAACCGACGATGATTCAGGCTGATCGTAAATCTTATGACCGTATTCATCGCCAGCATTTGGGTGAAAGCCTCATTTATCATCTGAATGTTTTAGACCAAGGGGAAAAAGTGGCGGATTTCCCAGCCATTATTAAAGATGTCCAGCTGCATCCGGTGACTGATGAAGTGATCCATTTGGATTTTAACCGTATTTCCCTCAATAAAGAAATTGAAATTAAAGTCAAAATTATTACCAAAGGTGAAGCCATCGGAGTCAAACGCGACGGCGGTACTCTGGACCATACGATGTGGGAATTGGAGGTTGTTTGTTTACCAACCAGTATCCCGCACCATATTGAAGTCGATATTACCAACTTAGGAATTCATAATTCCATTCACGTTAAAGATTTGGTGTTGCCACCGGGTGTACGTTCCAGGCATGATCCTGATTCCGTCGTGGTAACGGTGGCTGGTTCCATGCGTGAAGAGGTAGCGGCTCCTGTGGAAGAGGCCGCTGCTACGCCGGCTGAGCCGGAAGTTTTGAAAGAAAAGAAGAAGGAAGAAGGCGAGGCTCCGGCAGCGGGCCCAGCCAAGAAGGTTGAAGCAGCTGTGGCGGCTAAGAAGGCGGAAGCAACCCCGGCGGCTAAAAAGGAAGAGAAGAAGTAGTGAAATTGATCGTCGGATTAGGCAACCCTGAACGTCAATACGAATGGACGCGGCACAATTTGGGGTTTTTAGTCCTGAGGGCCTTAGCCGAAAAGTACGATGCTAAGTATAAGAAAAGTGCTGTGGCCCAGGCGTTAGAAACCAGAATTACGATCGAGGGCGCTGATTGTTCTTTGATGATGCCGCTAACCTTTATGAATCATTCAGGAAGAGCGGTCAAACAGTGGGTCGATAAAAAAGATTTGAGCTTAAGTGACCTGTTAATTGTCTGCGATGATTTGACCTTAAGTTTTGGTCAAATACGGTTAAGACCACGGGGTAGTGCCGGTGGCCATAATGGAATCAAGTCCGTTATTGAGCATTTAGGTTCACAAAATTTTGCCCGTCTGCGTTTAGGGATCGGACGGCCGCATCTTGACGTCGATGCGCTGGATTACGTTTTGTCGAATTTTACCCCCGGTGAAAGAAAACTTTTGCCGGATTTTATTAACGGTGCCCTTGATTGTGTCATAAGCTGGGTGACCAAAGGGACGGAGGTAACGAGAAACCAATTCAATGGTTCGACTCGACCCGCTCAAAGCGGGTCTCGTTCACCATCCTGAGCGACCGAGGAGCAAAGCGACGAGGAAGTCGAAGGATCAAAAAAGGAAGAGCCATGAGCAAGTATGAATTTGTCTATATCGTCGATGCACATGCACCGGTTGCAGCGAGAGAGGAAATCGCCAAGCAAATTGCTGATACAGCAGCGAAATCGGATGTCAAAATTATTAACAGTCAAGTTTGGTTTGAAAAACATAGAATGAGTTTTCCCATCAAAAAAATTTGGGAAGGTACATATTATTTGTTGAGTTTGGAAGCAAAATTCGAAGCGATCAATAAAATGCAAGGGCTTCTGAGAATCAATGAACAAATTTTACGTTTTTTAGCGATTCGCCAAGAAGCATAAATTGGAGGGACGTTGTATGGCAAGTTTAAATAAAGTCTTACTGATTGGCAATTTAACTAAGGACCCAGAGTTACGTTACACACCCAATGGTACGGCGGTCACCAATTTGCGTATTGCCGTGAATCGCAAATTTAAAGACCGCACTGGTGAACTTAAAGAGGACACCTGTTTTATTACCGTAACGGCCTGGGATAAACAGGCGGAAATTTGCAATCAGTATTTGCAAAAGGGACGGGCTGTATTTGTAGAAGGTATTTTGCAAAGCCGCTCTTGGGAAACTGGTGATGGCCAAAAGCGTTCTACCATTGATGTGCGCGCAGAGCGTATTCAATTTTTAGGGGGGCCTCCTCGCGGGGAAGGCGGACAAGCAGCTCCTTCTTCCAACGAAAGTGCGGCCAAAGACACCAATGAATCGGATGTTATTAACCCAGAAGATATTGCTTGGGAGGAATAATTTCTATGGATTATAAAAGAAGAATTTCTAGATCAAGAGAAGATAGAGGGAAAAGGCCTTTTAAAAAAGAGGCCGAAGGGGCTTCTGGGGCTCGCCGAGGCGGTTTTCGCCAAATACGTTTCTCTATCCCTAAGGGAACCGAAATCAATTATAAGAATATTGCGTTTTTGCAAAAATGTTTGACGGAACGGGGCAAAATTTTCTCCCGCCGTATGACGAATGCCAATGCCAAACAGCAACGTCTTTTGGCTGAAGCTGTCAAACGCGCACGATTTTTGGGACTTTTACCAGTTGGGTCTTCTAAAAGGAAATAGTTATGGAAATTATCCTCACAGAAAATGTACAGAAATTGGGCAAGGCGGGAGACATCAAGAAAGTCAAAGATGGCTATGCCCGTAATTATTTGATACCCCGAGCTTTGGCCGTCGTTGCCAGTTCTGCCAATTTGAAGCGGATCGAAAAAGAAAAAGCCAAAAGATTGGCGCTTTATGAGCAACAAAAGCAAGAGGCCATGAAGAAGGCCGAGCAATTAGCCAAAGTATCTCTGACAGTGGCAGTGGAAGTTAATGATCAGGAAAAACTTTACGGTGCCGTGACCGAAGCAGAAATTATCGAAGCTTTAAAAGCGGAAGGCCAGAACATGGATAGGAAATTTTTAGTGATTGAAAAGCCTATTGAGGAACTAGGTATTTTTGAAGTCGGTATCAAGCTTCATCCCGAAGTTATTGCCAAAATCCGTTTATGGGTAACCAAGAAATAAAAATTCCTCCCCAGAACATTGACGCTGAAAAAGCAGTTCTGGGAGCAATGATGCTGTCTGAAGAAGCTATCGGTGTGGCTATAGAACACATCGGTAGCTTTTATTTTTATGAAACCTCCCATCAAAAGATTTTTGAGGCCGTCAAAGACCTCTATGCCAGCCGCAAGAATGTGGATTTAATTACCCTCTCGGATTACCTTAAAAATAAATCCCTACTGGAATCTATTGGAGGAGTGACCTACTTGACCCAGCTGGCTGATTTTGTTCCCTCGGCGGCCAATGCGCAGTTTTATGTTGATATTGTCAAAGAAAAAGGGATCCAACGCCAGCTGATTAAGAATGCCACGGAAATTATCAGTAAAAGCTATGGAAGCGATGTCCATATTGATGATTTGCTCGATGAAGCTGAGCGGCTGATCTTTGAAATTGCCGCTGCCAAGCAAAAACAACAGGCGGTGGCTCTCAAAGATATTATCCACACCACTATTGAGACTATTGATCAACTTTATCAGCGTAAAGAGTCCATCACGGGTGTTCCAACAGGTTTCTCAGACTTTGATCGTATGACCTCTGGCCTGCAAAAATCTGACTTGATTATTATTGCTGGCCGCCCCTCTATGGGCAAAAGTGCTCTTGCCGCCAGTATTGCCGAATACGCCTGTGTAGAAAAAAATGTTCCCATGGCCATTTTTTCTTTGGAAATGTCCAAAGAACAATTGGTGCAGCGCCTGTTGTGTTCTCAGGCCAGGGTGGATGCTCATAAGGTCCGTACAGGATTTCTTTCTCCGGCAGAGTGGCCAATGCTGACAAAGGCCGCGGGTAAACTCTCCAACGTACCCATGTTTATTGACGATACGCCAGCCATTTCTGTTTTGGAGTTGCGTGCCAAAGCGCGTCGGCTAAAAGCGGCGCACAATGTCGGCTTAATCATAGTGGATTATTTGCAGCTTATGCAGGCGTCCGTTCAAACCGAAAGCCGCCAGCAGGAAATTTCGGAAATTTCTCGTTCGCTCAAAGCGCTGGCCCGTGAATTAAATGTACCCTTGGTGGCTATTAGCCAGCTTTCTCGCGCGGTAGAAAGCCGCCAGGACCATCGACCACAATTGTCTGATCTACGCGAATCCGGCGCCATTGAACAGGACGCGGATGTCGTTGTGCTTCTCATGCGTGAAGAATATTATAATCCCACTGAGGAAAACCGTGGTATCGCGGAAGCGATCATTGCCAAACAGCGCAACGGCCCTACCGGATCGGTCAAGCTGAAATTCTTTAAAGAATTTGTCACTTTTGCCAATCTCGAGGCTGTTTACCAAGAATAGAAATGGTTCGGCTCATCCCGCCAAAGGCGGGATTCGCTCACCATCCTGAGCGAGAAACGAGTCGAAGGAGAAAAAATATCAGCGATGTCCATTGACATAGAACCTTACAGACTTTATAATCAGCCCATGCTTAGGAAATATTGGTTGTTGGTGGGATATGTGACGCTTTTTATCTTCCTTTCAAGCGTACAAAACACTTTAGCCCAAACAGTTACGACAAATTCCAAAAATCAGGTACAGTCGGCAGACAAAATTTCTAGCCAACCATCTTTACCACCGGCTGAGGCTAAGATTGTCAAATCTATTGATGTTCAGGGTAATAAATCCATCGGGGTAGCTCAGATTTTGGCCAAAATTAAAACCCGTGTCGGACAAGAATATCAGGAGAATATAGTTTCCGACGACCTTAAGCGCCTTTATAATACCGGCTATTTTTCCGATGTGCAAATTGAGCATCAAGATGTGGAAGGCGGTTATAAAATTGTTGTTAAATTAAAAGAAAAACCGATTGTCGATGAAATAACTTTTTCCAAAATTCGCTATTACAATAAGCATTTTTTGGAGAGCAAAATAGCGACCAAAAAAGATAAATTCCTGGACAATAAAACGCTGAAGGACGATGTCAACACCATTGAAGATCTCTATAAGAAAAAAGGCCTGACACAACTCAAGGTGGATGTGGAAACATTCCTTGATGAAACGACCAATAAGGCAAGTTTGCATTTTATTATCCGTGAGGGTTACCGCACTAAAATTAAACGTATCGAGGTTTTTGGTCATACCGCTTATTCAGATAAAAAAATCATCAAGATTATTAAATCCCGTCCTGCCTGGTTGTTTAATCAAGGTTATTTTAAAGCAGATGTCCTGGAAGAAGACATGACCCGCCTTCAGACCTTTTATGAACAAAACGGTTTTATTGATGCGAAGGCCACTTATAAAGTAGAACCCCTCTATCAAGGTTTAGTTTTAGTGAGTATTACCATTGATGAAGGTAAACGCTATTATGTGGGAGATGTATCGATTTCCGGTAACGCGGTTTTATCCCAGTATGATGTCAAAAGCAATATCAAAAATATTAAACCAGGCAATATTTTTAGCCATGAAAAATTGGAAGAGGACTTAGGTAATATCCGTAAGGCCTACTTTGATCGGGGCTATATTTCCGCTACTGTAGAAGAATCCATTTCTTTTAATACGGAAACCGGCAGGGTGGACGTGAAGATCAATATTAAGGAAGGAGGCCTGGCTTATATTAATAAGATTAAAATTCAGGGCAATACACACACTCGGGATATCGTCATCCGTCGTGAACTGCGTATGTATCCCGGCGATCAATTCAACGGTCAGCAGTTGCGCAAATCCAAAGAGCGTTTGCGCAATTTAGGTTATTTTGAAGATGTGGGCTATGATATTGAAGACACCAACCAGCCAGACCAAAAGGATTTAGTAGTTCAAGTGAAAGAGGCCAAAACAGGGTCCTTTTCTTTCGGCGGGGGTTATAGTACGGTTGATCGATTGGTGGGTTTTGTGGAAGTTGAGCAAAAAAACTTTGATATCACCAATTGGCCTTCCTTTACCGGCGGTGGTCAGGATTTGAAAGTGCGCGGCCAAATTGGTTCCACCCGGCAGGAAGCTCTGTTAAGCTTTACTGAACCCTGGATTTTTGATTACCCGGTCTCTGGCGGTTTTGATGGCTTTTTAACCACCATTAAGAAAGACAGCAGCAATGGGTATGCTTATGATGAAAAGCGCCTTGGTGGAGATGTGCGCTTGGGTAAGACCTTTACGGATCATTTCTCCATAAATTCTTACTATAAAATGGAACAAATTAAGA
>JAHFGE010000135.1 GCA_023247575.1 Candidatus Omnitrophota bacterium
CTTACCTAAACACCTGGATGAAAAGGTGGCCCGGCTTCATTTGGAAAAAGTCGGGGTTCGCCTTGATACGTTAACTCCTGCCCAGACCAAATACCTTGGTGTTAAGGTCGAAGGGCCGTATAAGCCAGACCATTATCGCTACTAAATCCAACTAGTTGTTATTTACAGGTCGGATAACTTTTGATATATTACTTTCTTCTTTAATCGAATTTTGTTAAGGAGGGTAGGAGAAATGGCAGTCAATACCGCTTTTAATGTGGATGCTGTGGTGCAGAAACTGGTCTTAACGGATAATCTTAAAGAGAAAGAAGCGATTGCTCGTGAAATTCATTCTCAGGCCAAGTCTCAGGGAGCTTTTTTAGCTTCCATTCATGAGGTGTATAGGACCAGAGGCAAGGGCAGGGGTAAGAATTTCACTGTGCCGGCCATAAATTTACGTTGCCTGACTTACTATCTGGCTCGGGCTGTTTTCCGTACTGCCAGGCATTTGCATGCGGGTGCTTTTATTTTTGAAATTGCCAAATCCGAGATGGGTTATACCAATCAACCTCCCATCGAATATGTAGGGGTGGTTTTAGCAGCAGCGATTAAAGAAGGCTATAGCGGTCCGGTCTTTATTCAAGGGGACCATTGCCAGATTAAAGCAAGTTCCTATTTTGAGAATAAAGAAAAGGAAGTTAAAGCGCTGAAAGATTTAGTCGCCGATTGTCTGGCCGCCGGCTTTTATAACATTGATGTGGATTCTTCCACCACCGTAAAACTTGACCGTCCTACATTGATTGAACAACAGCGGGATAATTTTGAGATTTGTGCTGAAATGAGCAGGTTCATCCGTAAGCATCAACCTCAGGGAGTGATGGTTTCTACTGGCGGAGAAATCGGCGAAGTCGGCCATAAAAACTCCACTGTCGAAGAGCTGGTGGCTTTTATGGATGGCTATCATCAAACTTTGGGAAAAGATCTGGCGGGATTAAGTAAAATTTCCGTGCAAACTGGTACTTCTCATGGCGGGGTGGTATTGCCCGATGGTACTATCGCCAAAGTCAAGGTCGATTTTGATACCCTGAAAGCTCTCTCCGCTGCAGCCCAGAAGCAATATGGCATGGGAGGAGCGGTTCAGCATGGGGCTTCCACGTTGCCGGAGGAAGCTTTCCATAAATTTCCGGAGGTTAACGCCATCGAGATTCACTTGGCCACCAATTTCCAGAATAAGATTTTGGATAGCCAATTATTCCCTAAGGATCTTTATGCAAAGATGGTGGAATGGACCAGGGCCAACTGCCAAAGCGAACGTAAAGCCACAGATACCGAAGAACAGTACATCTATAAGGCTCGCAAGCGCGCTTTAGGGCAATTCAAAAAAGATATTATGAATTTGTCATTAAATGTGAAAGAAGGAATTGCGGCTGAAATTGAAAAGAATTTCGAATTTTTATTTAAACAGCTTAACGTCCAGGATACCAGGGAATTCGTAACCAGCATTGTAAAGCCTGTTGATGTCAAAATCGGTTTGCGCGATTCTCAGGCGGAATTAACGGGTGAGGGGGATGATTGATATGGCAAAAATATATTATGACCAAGATTGTAACATCGACGACATTAAAGATAAGACCATTGCCGTGATTGGCTATGGCATTCAGGGCCGCGGACAAGCCTTGAATTTACGCGACAGCGGTCTGAAGGTTATTGTGGCCCAGCGTCCCCCGCTTCAGAAAGCAGCGGGGCAGGCCGGCGACAATTATGAACAGGCGATTAAAGATGGATTTAAGCCCATGTCCGTCGAGGAAGCGGCGGCTCAAGCCGATGTCATCATTATTTTGACTCAAGATCACCTGCAGGCGGATATTTACAAAAATTCCATTGAATCCCATTTAACCAAGGGCAAAGCCCTGGCCTTTTCGCATGGGTTTAATATTCATTTTAAATTTATCGTTCCGCCTAAAGACGTGGATGTGTTTATGATTGCACCTAAAGGCCCCGGGGCCCTGGTGCGTCGTCAATACGAAGAAGGTAAAGGTGTTCCTTGCCTGGTGGCTGTCCATCAAGATGCCACTGGCAAAGCTTTACAGATTGCTTTAGGCTATGCCAAAGGGATTGGGGGATCTCGTGCCGGTGTCATTCAAACGACTTTTAAAGAAGAAACTGAGACTGATTTATTCGGGGAGCAAACGGTATTGTGCGGCGGAGCCAGTGAATTAGTGAAAGCTGGTTTTGAAACCCTGGTGGAAGCCGGTTATCAGCCGGAAATTGCTTATTTTGAATGTCTGCATGAACTTAAATTAATTGTGGATTTGATGTATGAAGATGGCATTCAAGGGATGCGCAAGTGTGTCTCCGATACCGCCGAATATGGGGACATGACCCGGGGATGTCGTATTATCGATAAGCGTACTCGCCAGGAGATGCAGAAGATTTTAAAAGAAATCCAAACGGGTAAGTTTGCCAAAGAATGGATGGATGAGAATAAAATGGGGCGTAAAAATTTTTTTGAAATGCGTGAAGCGGGTGAGAGTCATCTTATTGAAAAAACCGGGGCTCGACTTAGAGCTATGATGAGTTGGATGCCCGCCAAATTGTAAAACAATTTGGCGAGGTCTCGCCAAAATCAAAGATTTTGGCGGAAAAAAATGAGCTATTATGGAATAAGGTTTATGGATAATAACAAAGTATTTATTTTCGACACCACCTTGCGCGATGGTGAGCAGGCGCCGGGTGCCAGCATGAACCGTCAGGAAAAGTTGGAAATTGCCCACGCCTTGGAGCGTTTGGGGGTTGATATCATTGAGGCTGGGTTTCCCGTTTCTTCTAAAGGCGATTTTGAGTCCGTCAAGGAAGTAGCCCGTTGTATAAAGAAATCCACGGTATGCGGTTTGGCCAGATGTTTGACTAAAGATATCGATGCGGCGGCGGAAGCGGTCAAACATGCACAATATCCGCGTATTCACGTATTTTTGGCCACTTCTAAAATTCACCTGGAGCATAAATTCAAAAAGACCCAGGATGAAATTCTAAATATGGCCGTGGAGGCTGTTAAATATGCCCGCGGTAAAATCGACAATATAGAATTTTCGCCGGAAGACGCTTCCCGCACCGAAAAAGAATTTTTATACCGGGTGTTGGAAGCGGCCATTAAAGCTGGAGCCACCACCGTCAATATTCCCGATACGGTGGGTTACAGCACACCGCAAGAGTACGGGGCGGTAATTACCGGTATTTGCAATCATGTACCCAATATTAACAAGGCAATTATTTCCACCCATTGCCACGATGATTTAGGCTTGGCCGTGGCCAACTCTTTGGCTGGTGTTATCAACGGTGCCCGTCAGGTGGAGTGTACCATTAACGGCATTGGTGAACGCGCTGGCAATGCCTCCATGGAAGAAATCGTCATGGCCATAAAAACTCGTGCGGATTTTTATAAATTAGCGACGAATATCAACACCCAAAAGTTTTATCGTACTTCCCGGCTGGTGTCCAAAGCCACGGGCTTTGTTGTTCCTCCTAATAAAGCCATTGTAGGAGCCAATGCTTTCCGCCATGAATCTGGTATTCATCAGGACGGCATTTTAAAAGAGAAACGCACTTATGAAATCATGGACCCTGAAGATGTCGGTGTACCTTCCCATGAAGGCCTGGTTTTAGGTAAACATTCTGGCCGGCATGCTTTCAAGGATCGCTTAAAAGCCTTAGGGATTCATTTAAACGAAAATCAGATTAATAAGGCCTTTGAACGTTTTAAGGATTTGGCTGATAAAAAGAAAGAAATCTTTGATGAGGATTTGATGACTATTGTTGATGAATCAGGACAAACCACCAAAGAATTTTGTTTGCTGCAAGACCTGGTTTATACCAGCGGCAGCCATATCAAGCCTCAGGTGAAGGTCAGTTTGAGATTTAAAGGTAAAATTTTTAGCCACGAATCTTCTGGTGATGGCCCCGTGGATGCCAGTTATAGAGCCATTGAGGCGATGACTCACATCAAGCCCAAGTTGTTGGACTACAGTATTCAATCCGTCACCAGCGGCA
>JAHFGE010000043.1:0-1074 GCA_023247575.1 Candidatus Omnitrophota bacterium
AGGACGTGAAGATTGTTACTAGGGCCAAGCCTACCAAAGCCCAGATGGATGCCATGCTGTTTGGCTGGAAGTTTATTAAACACATCAAAAGCAATGCTATTGTGTTAGTCAAAGGCACAGAGACGGTGGGAATAGGCGCTGGCCAAACCAGTCGGGTTGATGCGGCGCTTCACGCCATTCGCAAAGCCGGCTCCAAAACTAAAGGGGCCGTGCTCATTTCCGACGCATTTTTGCCTAAAGAAGACACCGTGACTTACGCCGCCAAGGCTGGAGTTAAGGCCATTATCCAAACCGGTGGCTCCATTATGGACACGGAAGTGATCAAAGAAGCCGACAAGCGCAAAATAGCCATGGTGTTTACGGGTGTGCGCCATTTTAAACATTGAACAATCCTCACGATTATCTCAATTCCTTCGCCAATTTTGAATCCTGTTTGCATAAGATGCGCCCTGAAGATTTCCATTTAGGCCGGGTGCAAGAACTGCTGACTACTTTAGGTGCTCCTCAAAAAAAACTCAAAGTCATTCATGTCGCTGGGACCAAAGGAAAAGGATCCACCTGTGCCATGATGACCAGTATCCTGCAGCAGGCAGGTTTTAAAGTAGGGCTCTATACCTCACCGCATTTACATCGCATCAATGAGCGGATCCGCATTTTAGATAAAAGTAATTTGTCCAGCCATGAGGATTTTTCCGGCTCTATTAGCGACGGGGAATTAGCTAAAATTATTAACATCGTACGCCCTTCGATAGCGGCGGTAGAAAACAGGAGAATCTTTTTAACCTATTTTGAGGTCTTAACTGCACTTGCTGCGCTGTATTTTGTTCAAGAAAAGGTGGATTTCGCTGTCTTGGAAACAGGTTTGGGGGGGCGATTGGATGCCACCAATGCCTTTGATTCCATCGTAAGCATTATTACACCCATAAGTCTGGATCATACCAGGATTTTAGGTAACAGTTTAAGAGAGATTGCGGCTGAGAAGGCAGGTATTATTAAAAATTCCCGTCAACAAGTGGTCATTGCCCCTCAAGAAGAAGTTCCTTTACAGGTTTTACAAAATCGTTGCCGTGAATT
>JAHFGE010000043.1:1084-11019 GCA_023247575.1 Candidatus Omnitrophota bacterium
GGTCGATATAAGCATTTAGAAATTTTTTTAAAAGGAGATCACCAAAGAGTCAATGCGGCCTGCGCCCTGGAAGCTATGGAAAGCTTAAAAGAAAAAGGAGTTGTCATTGCGCCGCAAGCCATTGAGCAAGGTCTTAAAGCGGTTCGTTGGTTCGGCCGCTTTGAAGTGGTTAAAGAAAGGCCAATTGTTGTTCTTGACGCTGCTCATAACCCTGCCTCAGCCGCGGCTTTGGTCAAAACAGTTTTAGAGGAATATCCCCGACGCAAGGTGATCATAGTTCTGGGTCTTTCTAAGGATAAGGATATCCCAGCGGTTTGTGCACAGCTGAAACTCATGAGCGACTTTTTTATTTTAACTAAGTCCCGTCATTCTCGAAGCTATGTTTTTGATCGCCAACAAACTCAGGATTTGTTTAAAGACAAGGAATGGTTTATAACCGAAAGTGTATCGGAGGCCTTGACACTAGCTTTTTCTAAAGCTCAGAAAGAAGACGTCATCGTCGTGACGGGATCGTTATTTGTAGTGGGGGAAGCAAGGGAAATTTTATGTACCAGTTCAAAGGTGTAGAGGATACCATTGCCGCTATTGCCACACCTGCTGGGTGCGGCGGTATTGCTATCGTGCGTGTTTCCGGGCAGGACGCTTTTAGCATCGCAGACCGTGTATTCCGTCCCAAGGGATCTGTCAAACCCTCCCAGGCCAAAGGCTTTACGGTGCATTATGGCTGGGTGGTGTCCAATGAGGAAATTATCGACGAGGTTTTGCTCACCGTCATGCGGCCCCCCAAAAGTTATACAGGCCAGGATGTGGTGGAAATCAGCTGCCACGGTGGAGCAGCAGTCGCCCATGCCGTTTTAGATACGATTTTAAATGTGGGTGCTCGCTTGGCGGAACCCGGAGAATTTACCAAGCGCGCTTTTCTGAATGGCCGCATGGACTTGGCCCAGGCAGAGGCGGTCCTCGATATTATTCGTGCCAAAACCGAAGCCTTTGTGAGGGTCAGCCAGAATCAACTGAAAGGCGAATTATCCATCCAGATTGAAGATATCCGTCAATCCTTAATGAAGGTTTATACCACCTTGGAAGCTTTTATTAATTTTCCCGAGGATGATATTGATGCGCAAACCAGCGAAGATATTTACAAGCGTATCGAAGAGCAAAGTAAGCGTATTGAAAAACTGTTGGCCAACAGTTCCAATGGCCAGTTGCTTAAAGAGGGGATTCGCGTGGTGTTGTGCGGTAAACCAAATGTGGGGAAGTCGTCGCTATTGAATGTACTTTTAAAGCAACAAAGGGCCATTGTCACCCATATTGCCGGCACTACCCGCGATGTCCTGGAAGAAGAAGCGCAGATTAAAGGCATTCCTTTACAATTAATCGATACCGCTGGAATTTTGGAGCCGCGGGACTTAATTGAGCGGGAGGCCGTTAAGCGTAGCCATTTGTCTATCGAAAGCGCAGACCTGGTGCTTTTGGTTTTGGATAACAGTGTTCCCTTAGAGGATCAGGACCGCATCTTAATCGAACAACTTAAGGATCGTCCCGTCATTGTTGTTATTAATAAATGCGATTTGCCCATTATCCTAGCCACGGCCCAGATTCCATTTGTGAAAGTTGTCAAGGTTTCGGCCCTGCAGCAACAAGGTATTGGTGAGCTAGAGGAAATGATTATCAAATCCGTCTGGCAGGGAGAAATCTTCGATACACACAGTGTGTTTGTCACCAATCTTCGTCATATTCAAGCCCTTAAACAGGCAGTGGTGGAATTGCAAGCAGCCTCAGGGCTCATGGATGAGGGATTGTCCATAGAGTTTATTAGCGAGCACGTCAAAACTGCTATCAATCAATTGGATGCTGTCCTGGGTCGAAATATTGACGAGGATTTGTTGGAAACTATTTTCTCCGAATTCTGTATTGGAAAATAAATGGAACCCCAGGAATTTCACAACCGGGGCGCCTTGGTTAACCCCGCCAATCGTTTTGAAAAGATTTCCTTCCGGCGTGATGAGGAAGTAAGCGATGAAGACTACGAGGGACGGGTTAATCCCAAGACCGAATTTTTCAAAGACACCTCCAAGTCGATTATTTCCTATAATGACAGCCCAGACATTGGCTTTGAAACCAGTCTAAATCCTTATCGCGGCTGCGAACACGGGTGCGTGTATTGTTACGCTCGTCCCACGCATGAATATTTTGGATTATCCTCGGGGTGGGACTTTGAGTCCAAGATTTTTGTCAAAACCGAGGCGGCCAGCCTATTACGTAAAGAATTGGCCCATCCTCAATGGAAGCCGCAGGTGGTTGTGGTCAGCGGGGTCACCGATTGCTACCAGCCTTTTGAAAAGAAATTTCAAATCACCCGCCAATGCATGGAAGTGCTTTTGGATTTTCGTAATCCCACAGCCATTATCACTAAGAATAAATTGGTCACCCGTGATATCGATATTTTCAAGCAAATGGCTGACTATCATGGGATCAATGCAACGATTTCGATCACAACCTTAGATCCTGCTTTGGCGCGGGCCATGGAGCCTCGAGCCTCCACCCCGGCCAATCGCCTCAAAGCCATGGAGGAATTAGCCAAGGCTGGGGTGCCAGTGACCGTCAATGTCTCTCCTGTTATTCCGGCCCTCACTGATCATGAAATCCCTGCCATCTTAAAAGCGGCTGCCCAGGCCGGGGCTTTGGGGGCAGGTTATACGGTCATTCGCCTTCCCTTTGCCGTCAAGGATCTGTTTGAAACCTGGCTGGCGCAATATTTCTCTGACCGCAAAAATAAGGTATTAAACCGCATCAAGGAGTTGCGCGGCGGCATCCTTTATCACTCGGAATGGGGAACCCGCATGACTGGTACTGGCTTGTTTGCGGATCAAATCCGCGACATTTTTGATTTAGGCTACAAACGCGCCGGCTTTTCTGAAGGGCGCATCCGTTTATCCGCCTCCGCCTTCCGCAATCCCTACCAGACTCAGCTAACTTTGTTCTAATTAAGGGTTTGCGTATTGCTGTTGATACATTCGTTTGTAAATGGCCATCATTTTTTTAATCATGGTAGGATCCTGAGTGAGGGCGACAATCTTTGGATTGGACATGAGGGCAGCATAATCCTGGTGGTGCACGGCTGCGATGATCTGGGGGTCGTTGATAATATTTTGAACGCGCTTATCTTGATAGAGTGATTTGAGGTCAGTCGGGGACGTCTTGCTTTCAGCAGCGGAAAAGTCAAAAGATTTGACCATATAATATGCAAAAGACATATGAATGTCTTCATACATCATCCGCAATGGCTTATTAATGGGCGGCGCCATACTGAACAGCAACACTGTGATACCGACCATAATCATTCCCCAGATCCAAGTCAAGGCAGCACCGCCAATGCGACTGGCGATGCTTAACTGGCCGGTAGGGTTGGTCATTTGCGTCCATGAGCGTAAGAAAAAATGGAAAATCCAGGCTAAAATGAAAGGTCCCAAAAGGCCGATACAGAGACTTATGAAAAGATTTTTGGTCCAGACATAGTAGACAATGCTGACAATGGTGGCAAAAATTAAGGCCAAAGGCCCCAGGAGAGAAGCTAAAAATCCTTGAGCCGCTCCTTTCCAAAGCAGGAATATGCTGCAGAACACTATAATGGTATCGGTGACAGTCATAGGGTCAATGGAAGAAGTATAACATGAGTGAAAAATTCCGCTATTTTTTGTTTTTTTATTTGCCTTTTGGTCTACATGTTTTATACTATAGTTAGTTGAAGCGGCCCTGAATTAATTTTGCAATGCATAAGGAAGCGTTTTATGCCAACGGCCAATAAACGTTGCGAACCTCGCCGTAATTGTTTTGTCCCGGTTGAAAGTAAAACGGATTCATCTTTTGATCATACCCAGACCGTGGATATTAGCCGGCATGGCATAGGTTTTATTTCTTGCCACCCTCATAGTATTAATGAAAAAATCGCCATGGAAATTCAGCTTGATCCTGACAGGGATCCTGTATTGGTTATTGGTATGGTGAAATGGGTACGCAAGCTTTCTGATTCCGATCAATACAGAGTGGGGCTCAATTATGATGAAGTCATTTCAGGTTCCCCACGGCGTTTAGATCGGTATTTCGAAACCTGAACACTTTGGTGTGTTTCGTCAAAACCCATGGATAACGAGCGCCGAATTTTTGATCGATTCCAGGCACGATTTCCCCTTAAATTCAAGGATAGTCGTGCTGATTTTGGTCAGGAAGTTTTTTTAAGAGACGCCTCAGCTTCCGGCGCGCATATTGTCGCTCATCAGCGGATGTTTTTCAATGATCGGGTATCTTTAGAAGTCGAGTTACCTGATAATAACCAGCCCATGGCTCTTAACGGCCGAGTGGTTTGGACTAAACCTGCCAGCGGTAATTTGTGGGATATTGGCCTTCAGTTTGACAACATCAATTTTATGAGACTCCAGCGTCTTTTTAAATTTACCCTCACTTCCTGACCCGCCGGCGGCGGGTTCTTGAACCAAGCTTACCTATTTACTTAATCTTGATCTTCTGTTATCTTATCCGATTATGCAAAGTTTAAATTCCAAGACGTTTTATCAATATCATGGCGATGGTATGACTTTCAGTTCAAGGCCTGCCACCGCCATTAAAACTATTTACGCCCCATTATGCGGCACAGATGCTAACGGTATTAAATCGGCCATTACTCCTACTTTAAGCGGAGACATTAAGATTGATAAAAATCACTACATTACCAAACCCTTTTCAAGGGAAGATTTACGCTATCCCTTACGAGATTTTTTTATCTTTATTAAAGGCAAGGGGATTTTTTCTTTGGCTCAAGAAAATACCACAGATTCAGCCATGGTGACATTAGGACCTCTGTGGCATAAATTAGAGCGGCAGCATCCCAAGGCCGGTATTTTACTCACAGCGGTCAATTTTGTACCTTCCAGTAATGAGACCGTTGAGTTAATGAAAGTCAATGTTAAAAATATTTCCCGCAAAACTGTTACCTTCACCCCCACAGCTGCCATACCACTTTTTGGCCGCTCGTTGGCCAATAAGCATGACCATGAACATGTGACGGCCTTGCTTAATCGTCTAGAACAACATAAGGATGGGGTGTTGCTCAAGCCTACCCTGGCCTTTAATGAAGAAGAGCATAAGGATATCAGCACAGTGTATTTTGTTTTGGGCAGGGCAGGCAGGGATAAAACCTCTAGCCTAGCGGGCACTTTCCCTACGGCCGAGAGTTTCTATGGCCCGGGGGGATCTTTGATGGCCCCTGAAGCAGTGCATAAAAACCTTCCGCCCAGAATTTTACCAGACGACCAACTGCAGGGGAAAGAGGCGGTCGGGGCATTGCGCTTTAAAGAAATCACATTAAAGCCCGGCGTCAGCGTGGATTATATTATAGCCATCGGCATGGCCTTGACCGCGGCGCAGGCCAAAGATATTTTTAACCATTTTAATTCTTTGGAGAATTTTGAACGGGCACTTTCGGCCAATAAGAAATTTTGGATGGAAAAAATATCTTCTACCCAATTTAAAACCGGCGATGAGGATTTTAATGCCTGGATGCGCTGGGTGGCGTTACAGCCAGTGTTAAGACGGATTTTTGGTTGTTCTTTTTTGCCGGACCATGATTATGGCAAAGGTGGTAAAGGTTGGCGCGACCTCTGGCAAGACTTGCTTTCTCTGATTCTTATTGAACCTGATTTGGTCAAAGACGACCTGTTAAATAATTGTGCCGGCATCCGCATCGATGGCAGCAATGCCACGATCGTTGGTTCTAGGCCTGGGGAATTCATTGCTGATCGCAATGCCATCACTCGCGTCTGGATGGATCATGGGGTCTGGCCTTTTCAAACGATGCTTTTATACATTGAACAGAGCGGCGATTATGATCTGTTGTTGACCAAGCGTCCCTACTTTAGAGACCCTCAATTGTCACGCACCATGGAAAAGGACTTAGGCTGGACTGACCACCATGGCAACTGTCTTTTGGACAAAAAAGGACAAGTCTACGAAGCGATCATCCTTGAGCATCTTTTAGTGCAGAATCTGGTGCAGTTTTTTAACGTGGGAGAACACAACATCACCCGCTTGGAAAGTGCCGACTGGAATGATGGATTGGACACGGCTTTTGCCCGAGGAGAAAGCGTGACCTTTATGTCGTTTTACGGCGGCAATCTCCTGAAGTTGGCTGATTTAATAGAAACACTGGGCGCTGTCAAACGACAGACCACCATCCGTTTGGCCAAAGAACTTTTAATTTTGTTGGATACCCTTGGCGATAACGCCGTTAATTATGACCATCCAAAAGAAAAACACGACCATTTGTTTGGTAAGTATTTTCGCAGTGTCCAGCCAGTTATAAGCGCAGAAGTGACGGAGGTTGCTATCACGGATGTGGCCAAAGATCTGCGCCACAAAGGTCACTGGATGTTCGGCCAGATCCGCAAAGAAAAGCTCACCATCGAACATAAGGGCAAAAAATACCAATGGTTTAATGGCTATTATGATAATAAGGGTCAACGGGTGGAAGGAATCAAAGATAACGTGGTGCGTATGATGCTGGCCAGTCAAGTCTTCCCTATTATGAGTGGTGTGGCTGAGCCTTCCGAGATTGAAGCCATGATGATCGGCGTTGATCAATTCCTCAAAGACCAAAAACGTGGCGGTTACCGGCTCAATACGGATTTCGGCTTGCAGCATTATTTGGATTTGGGTCGGGCTTTTAGTTTTGCCTATGGCAGCAAAGAAAACGGGTCTTTTTTTAGTCACATGACGGTCATGTATGCGTATGCGCTTTATACACGCGGCTTTGCCCGTCGTGGATATAAAGTTCTGCAGTCGATTTATCGCATGGCCATGGATACGGACCGCAGCCAGATTTATCCTGGCATCCCGGAATATTTTGATTCTCAAGGCCGAGGGATGTACCATTATTTGACTGGCTCTGCCAGCTGGTTGGTGTTAACACAATTAACTCAAAGCTTTGGCGTACAGGGAAGAGGCGGCGATTTACTGCTGAATCCACAACTGGTTAAAGAAGAGTTTAATGGGAAAGCCATAGCTAGCGTGGTATGTCAATTTGCCGGCCGTCGCGTGACAGTGGAATATTATAATCCTAAAAAACTCGACGCTGGCCAATATTGCATTGGACAGATGACGCTCAATGGTCAACCGATTATCGGGAAATGGCTCCATAAAGCTTCTATTCAAATTGAGCGTGCTTTAATTACCAAAAATAAAGAAGCCCATATCCGCGTTGTGCTGGACGCATATAAGGTTCATCCAATATGGAAATAGGAATTGTAGGGTTACCCAATGTCGGTAAATCATCGTTATTTAACGCTTTAACCGGAGCGGCAGCGGCGGTTGAGAATTTTCCCTTTACGACGATTGAGCCCAATATCGGGGTGGTGCCGTTACTTGATACTCGTTTGACACGTCTGGCCCAGGAATGGGATTCAGCCAAAATGACTCCGGCGGGAATCCGTTTCGTCGACATTGCAGGTCTGGTCAAGGGCGCTTCCCAAGGGCAGGGGCTGGGCAATAAATTTTTATCGCACATTCGCAGTGTGGATGCCATCGCCCACGTGGTGCGTTGCTTTAAAGACGATCAGGTTGTCAATGTTATGAATGAACTCAATCCGCTTTCCGCTGCCGATATCATTGAAACTGAACTATTGCTGGCTGATATACAGCAATGCCAAAAGGGTTTGGATCGTTGGTCTAAGCCGGCTAAAAGTGGCGAAAGGGAAGCTATCGCCAAATGCAATGTTCTCAACGATGCCATGAAGGCCTTTAATGATGGTATGCCGGCCAGACGGTTAAATAACATCCCGATAGAAATTTTAAATGAATTCCAATTCTTGACGGCCAAACCCTTATTGTATGTAGCCAATACTGACGAGGGAATAGCTGATGACACCTTATTAAAACCTTTGCAGGAGAGAGTTGCTAAGGAAGGAGCAGCCCTGGTGACCTTATGCATTAAGCTTGAGGCTGAAATTGTGCAGCTTGCCGCTGAGGAGAGATATGCCTATTATGAAGCCGCCGGGATCACTTCACCCGGATTGGCCCGGCTGGCACAAGCTGGCAAAGAACTTCTACATTTGATCTGTTTTTTTACTGCTGGTCCACAGGAGACCCGTGCCTGGCTGATTCCGGCAGGTACGATGGCGGTCAAGGCGGCGGGAAAAATTCATAGTGATATTGAACGTGGGTTTATTCGGGCAGAAATTTATCGTTATGCCGATTTAGAAAAATACGGCCATTACAAAGCCCTTCAAGAGAAAAATTTTGTTTCCCTGGAAGGTAAAGAATACCTTATGAAAGACGGGGACGTGGCATATTTTAGGTTTAGTGTATAACATCATTTGTCATTCCTGAATGTTTTTATCGGGAATCTAGAGCTTGCAAGTACTAGGTCCCCGATTAATACATTCGGGGACGACATTAAGGATACAATGACCGACCAATTCCGACGATTGATAGATTTAGAAAACAGGCTCAATAATCTTAAAGGTTATCTTGATCTTGATGCCAAGCAAAAGGCCATTGCCGATATCCAAGAGCAAATGGCAGGAGCGGGATTTTGGGATAATCAAGAAAATGCCAATCGAACCATGCAGGAACTTAAAAATTTGAAAAATATTGTGGGGCCTTTTTCGGACTGCCTTAAGCGTATTGGTGAGGCTAAAGAATTTGCCGCTATGGCCCAAGGTGATGAAAGTATGCAAGGTCAAATTGAAGAAGAGATCAAGGCATTGACCGTCACCATTGAGCATCTCGAATTGCAGGCCATGCTTTCGGGGCCTTTTGATGCTAACAATGCCCTGTTGAGTATCAATGCCGGGGCAGGCGGAACAGAAAGCTGTGATTGGGCCAGTATGCTCATGCGCATGTACAGCCGCTGGGCGGATGAGAAAGGTTACACATGTGAAGTCATCGATATTTTGCACGGCGATGAGGCGGGGATTAAAAATGTTACCCTGCGCATGGCGGGGGACAAAGCTTATGGTTATTTGAAGTCTGAAAAAGGAGTACACCGTCTGGTGCGCATTTCTCCCTTTGATGCCAACAAGCGCCGCCATACTTCTTTTGCGTCGGTAGAAGTGATTCCTGAAATTGAAGACGATATTCAGGTGGAAATCGACCCTGGCCAACTGCGCATTGATGTTTACCGATCCTCTGGACCCGGCGGGCAAGGCGTTAACACGACCGACTCGGCGGTGCGTATCACCCATTTGCCGACGGGCATTGTGGTGCAGTGCCAGAATCAGCGCTCCCAGCTGCAAAATAAAGCTCAAGCGATGAGGGTTTTACGTGCTAAACTATATGAAATTAAAGCCAGCCAGCATCAGGAGCGGTTAAATAAGGAAGCTGGCGATAAACAGAAAATAGAGTGGGGCAGTCAGATTCGTTCCTACGTATTGCACCCATATCTTATGGTCAAAGACCATCGTACAGGTGTTGAAACCGGCAATGCCCCAAAAGTTTTAGACGGCGATATCGACGCTTTTATTGAAGGATATTTAAGAACAAAGCCAGAGGATAGAGATAAGAAGAGGTAGTTATGTTTGCCTTTATTATTCGTAATTCGGCGGTGAAGTCAGCTCAGAATTTTATCAACCGTCTGAAGCCAAAGGTCCAAATTAATATTCACCCTGAGGCTCCGTTTCCTTCCATAGGGCTGGTGAAAAAACTGTCGGTGCGGGCGGCGGCGATTTGCGCCTTAGAGCCCCAGATCAGCACGCTTTCCGACGAGCAGCTTAAAGCCAAGACAGCCAAGTTCAAAGCAGTGATTGAAAAAGCGATTGCCTTCAAAAAAAGCGAGTATGAAAAGGCTTTAGGTAATTATCGTTCGGCTGTTTCTGCCCAAGAAAGGGAAACCAGTGCTTTGGAGATTAAGCGTCTGGGCAAAGAGCTTTTTGAAGACAAGCAAC
>JAHFGE010000136.1 GCA_023247575.1 Candidatus Omnitrophota bacterium
GTGCTGCGGCAGCTTCGCAAAACCGACCAGACCACCAAGGTGATTATGGTCTCCGGGGTGGAAGAGGAAGAAACCATCAACGAAGCCAAAGCCTTAGGTGTGATTGGCTATATTCATAAACCTTTAGTTTTGGAAGAATTGGAGCGGATAGTTCTGGCAGAGTTAAATAATTAATGCCAACCATCAAAATCGACTACAAGCGGGAACTGGAAGCCGCCTCCAAGGGCATGATTCTCATTCATGACCCCAAGCTCCTTATCAAACTCATTGTCCGCTCCATTGTGCAGAAAGTCCGCCTTGAACACGCCGGCATGATCCTTTATGACCCTCTCAAGGATTCCTATGTGCTGGCCATTTCCCGAGGAGAAAGCGGCTCCCGTATCCCGGAAGGCTTCATCCGTTTTGACCGCCACAGCCCCCTTATCCGCCTTTTTATCGAGAAAGAATACAAATATCTGGTGGCCAACCGCGGTGCCCTGGTCAGCGATGACATCAATAAACTGCTGTGGCAGGAGAGTGTGATATCTAACGGGACTGGCAGCAAAGAGATTCTGCATGAGGTCAGCGCCCAGATGCCGCGGCTTAATGCGGTGGCCTGTGTGCCGGCCTATCATCAGCACATGCTCATGGCCATTTTGCTGCTGGGCCAAAAGCACGACGGGGCGCGTTTCGATCAAAAGGAGCTGGATTTCTTCTCGGCCCTGGCCTCGGATGTGGCCATGGCCATTCGTAACGCCCAGCTCTTTGAAGATTTAAAACGCGAGGCTGAACGTAACCGCAATCTGTTTATCCAGACTACCATTGCTTTAGGGTCTGCCATTGAAGCCAAGGATGCCTACACCCATGGCCATACCGAGCGGGTGACCAAATACGCCCTGGCCATTGCACGTCAGATGGAAAGTTCTGGTTTCAATTTCCCCCCAAAATTTTTTGAAAATCTTTATATTGCCGGCTTACTGCATGATATCGGCAAAATCGGCGTGCCCGAGGCCATTTTATGCAAGCAGGACAGACTCACCCCCCAAGAATATGAAATGATGAAGACCCACACCACCCGCGGGGCCGAGATCCTCTCGCCCTTGACCGGCTTTGAAGAATGTATTGCCGGGGTGAAATACCATCATGAACATTATGACGGCACCGGTTACCCCGATGGGTTAAAAGGCGAGGAGATCCCCATGGTGGCCGCCATCATCGCGGTGGCTGATGCCTTTGATGCCATCACCACCGACCGTTCCTACCGCAAGGGCTTAAGCAAAGACCTGGCCATGGGGGAAATTCAGAAATTTGTGGGGAAACAATTTAATCCCAAACCGGTCCAAGCTCTGGTGGAGCTGTTCAAAAAAGGGGAATTGTAATCATTGAAAATTCATTAATTTAGTCCCCGTATAGTCCTCAAGCTTTGATTTGTAAAATGGTATTGATAGTTTCCAAGATCTATGTAAAATGAACAATAAATATAATTCATTTATACTACAATATGGTTAAAAAACTAAATCGTATTCAAGTTCAGGAAGAGCTCAAAAGCAGCGGTCTGGCAGTTTTTACTCCGCGCGAGTTTTATGATGTCTTCGGCACCTCACCTAAGACGGGATCTGTTTTTATATCCCGTAACCTAAAAAGCGGATTATTTTTAAAGCTGCGTAATAATTACTATATGCTTAAAGACAGCCATCCACCGCTTTATTCAATTGCTAACAGACTTTATCAGCCTTCTTATATTTCACTCGAGTCGGCACTTTCTCATTATGGTATTATCCCCGAAGTAGTTTATACCGTCACCTCGGTAACCACCAAACCGACCCGCGAATTTAAAACTCCTAAGTCTGTCTTTTCTTACCAGCGGATTAAAAAAAGCATATTTACCGGTTACAGCCCCGTGACCATTGAAGGTAATGTCGTTTTATTAGCCGAGCCAGAGAAGGCTCTCGCAGATTATCTTTATTTTGTGGATTTAAAAAAATCGTCCCTGAATGACCGCCTTAACCTTAAAAGTATTCATAAAGGAAGGCTGTTGAATTTTATAAAACTTTTTAAGCGCGGAAGCCTTCTTAAAAAAATAAAGGGAATTTATGCTCAGCAGAGAAAACCTCGAAAAATTTACTAAACTTCAGCAGACCTCCACCCAAAATGTGGTGCGTGAATATTGCCAGCATCTTTTTTTATCTTATCTCTATCAGAATCCAGGTTCAGAGAAATTACTTTTTAAAGGCGGCACGGCCCTGCGCATTATTCTTAAAAGTCCACGGTTCTCGGAAGATTTGGATTTCACAGGGACTGGCATTACCTATCGAGAAATCGAGGAATTATTTACAAATACTTTGGCTAATATTGAAAAAACTGGCCTGGAGGTCGATGTCACCGAAGCAAAACAAACGACGGGAGGTTATCTTGGTATTGCCTCTTTTGAGGCCTATGACATGAAGATTAATGTACAGATTGAAGTCTCACACAGAAGCAGGGGGAGTTTAAAAAAGGTAAGAATGTTGATTACAAGTGACTATATCCCGGCTTATACCCTGGTGCATCTTCCCTTGGAAGATATCATTCTCGGCAAGCTTGAGGCGCTGGTGGCCAGGCGCAAGCCACGTGATTTTTATGATTATTTTTTCCTTTTGTCAGGCGGTTATCCCGCGGCAAGGACCAAAGAGAATTTAAAAAAGGTGTTGAAACTCCTGCGCCAGGAGAACATAAATTTTCAAATGGAATTGAGAAAATTTTTGCCTGTAAGCCATACGATGCACCTGCGTAATTTCAAAAAAGTATTGGAAGAAAAAATTTTGGCATATCTTTAAAGAGAAAATGTCATATTGAACTGGTCCGTGAATTGGTCAACAATGCTTATGATGCCATCACCACCGACCGTTCCTACCGCAAGGGCTTAAGCAAAGACCTGACCATGGGGGAAATTCAGAAATTTGTAGGGAAACAGTTCAATCCCAAACCGGTCCAAGCTCTGGTTGAGCTGTTCAAAAAAGGGGAGCTTTAACAAGGAAGTTCAATAATAAACGTCGTACCCTTGCCCGCCTGACTTTCCACAAAAATTTTTCCCTTATGATTACGAATGATCTCGTGGGTGATGGAAAGCCCCAGGCCGGTGCCCTCGTCTTTCTGAGTGAAGAAGGGATCGAAGATGTGCGGAAGGTGTTCCGGTTTTATGCCATAGCCGGTGTCCTGAATTTTGATGGTGATTTCAACTCCCCCATTCCCCCTCTTTACCAAAGAGGGGGTTAGGGGGAGTTCTGTTGCTACCGTCAACGTGCCGCCGCCTGGCATGGCGTCAATGGCATTCAGGACAATATTTAAAACGGCCTGGCTGATTTGTTTGGGGTCGATATCAAGGCAAGTGCCGTCAACCTGGTATCGGCGCACACACTGGATATGGTGTTTGATAAGGTCATTGGAGAGCAAATCAAGGGTGTGGTTTAAAAGCTGATGGATGTCCGTGGCCTTTAACGCAGGGGGTGCCGGCTTGGCAAAGTCGAGGAGGTTATGCACCAGTTCATCAATGCGATTGATTTCATTGGCCACCATAGGCGAGAATTTTTTTAGAAACTCCTTGTCATCGAGTCTATTAGGGAGAAATTCGCTGAAGGTCTTCAATAAGGTGAGAGGGTTTTTAATTTCATGGGCCATGCCGCTGGCCAGGATGGCCACCGACTTCAGCCGTTCGGTTTGGATGATTTCCTGTTTAAGCAATTTATTTTCCGTCTCAATTTCTTCAACAGATTTTTTTAAAAAAAGTCGATCAATGAACTTTTGTAAAATATTCTGTAGAGGGACAAAAGCCAGCGCAGTAATAGAAGCACATAGAAATGAGAATATAAAAGATTTATAACCTGTAAGTTCATTTAAATAAATTTCTGCGATACGAGTTGTGCTAAAATACAGTATGGAAATTAAAAAAATTAAGATGGTATAGACAAAACTACGAGTTAGGGCCACGTGAATATCCATTATGTGATATTTAAAAATTAAATATAGAAAGC
>JAHFGE010000044.1 GCA_023247575.1 Candidatus Omnitrophota bacterium
GAATGCTTTTATCGGGAATCCAGACGAGAAATACCATTTACTGGACCCCCGATTAAAACATTCGGGGGTGACAATAAAATTTTGACCTCGCCGATCCTCTCAAAGAGCTAAACATTTACCTCCGCCATACCTGTGCGTAATAATACGTGTTTTCTACGTAGTTATGCTTATATACAGCCTATCTATCACTATTATAATACCACACTATATAGTAGGGTTTTTGGTTTAATAATCAATATCTGGTAGGGAAGGATGAAATGACAAATTTTAAATATCTTTATGGTCCGGTTTATTCATGGCGCTTAGGGCGCTCCCTGGGGGTCGATCCTTTATCAGCCGTTGAAAAAATCTGCAACATGAATTGCGTTTATTGCCAGTTAGGTAAAACCGACCAACTGACCAGTGAACGTAAAATATACATTCCTACCCAAGAGATCATCGATGAAATTCAGCAAATCCCTTTACATTTTGTCGATTACATTACTTTTTCTGGTCGGGGAGAGCCCACCTTAGCGAAAAATTTGGGCGAGATGATTCACGGGATTAAAGCCTTGCGGCACGAACAAGCGGCGGTCATTACCAATTCTTCTTTAATGGCTTTAGAACAGGTACGGGCGGATTTGATGGAAGCGGATTTTGTTCTGGCCAAACTCGATGTTTCCACACAACTTAACTTTAATCAAATCAATCGAGGAGAGACACTTGATCTGAATGAAATCATTGGTGGCATCATGAGTTTTCGGGCCGATTTTAAAGGTAAATTAGCCCTGCAGGTGATGCTCATCGATGAGAATATTGATACCATCCAGGACATAGCTTCGTTAGCCAAAAGCTTGCATCCTGATGAAGTGCAGCTCAACACTCCTTTAAGGCCGAACGGCTCCAAGCCGCTGGCACGTTGGCAATTGGAAAAGGCTAAAGGATTTTTTAAAGATATGCGGGTGGTGACGGTTTTCGACGCGCCGCCAAAAAAATATACGCCGATGGATGAACCAGCTACGTTGAGCCGGCACGGCAATTACCGTAAAAATCGTTCTTATATTTAACAAAGGGGGAAGCATATGGCTGTTGCCTTATTCTCAAAGATCGTCAAACGTAACGGTAAAGTCGAAGAGTTTAACCCTCAAAAAATTACCAGTGCCATTGCCAAGGCCGGAGAGGTTACCGGTGAGTTTGGCATGGAGATGGCGCAGAAATTGACCGTGAGGGCTATTAATATTGCCCAGCAAATCTACACCGGTGATCCAACCGTTGAAAGTATTCAGGACATTGTTGAAGATGTTTTGCTTTCTTCCCCTTATCGCAAAACAGCCAAGGCCTATATCCTTTACCGTCAGCAACACGCTGAAATGCGTGAAATTGCTTCAAAATTTAATACAGATTTGATGGACCAGTATCTTGACCAGCGCGATTGGCGGGTGAATGAAAATAGTAACATGGCCTATTCCCTGCAGGGACTTAATCATTATGTTTCTTCGGAGGTAAGCAAATTGTATTGGCTTAGCCGCATTTATCCTCCCGAGATCAAAGAAGCCCATCAAAAAGGTGATTTCCATATCCATGACTTGGGACTCTTAAGCGTTTATTGCGTGGGTTGGGACCTACAGGATTTACTGACGGCGGGTTTTAAAGGTGTGTCTGGAAAAATGGAAAGTAAACCGCCCAAGCATTTGCGCAGCGCTTTAGGCCAGATTGTCAATTTCTTTTACACCCTGCAAGGGGAAGCGGCCGGGGCCCAGGCCTTTTCGAATTTCGACACCCTTTTGGCTCCCTTTATTCGTTTCGACAAATTAAGTTACGAAGAAGTCAGGCAAGCTTTGCAGGAATTTGTTTTTAACGTGAATGTGCCGACCCGGGTAGGTTTCCAGACGCCATTCACTAATATCACCATGGATTTGACGATACCTTCCTATTTTGCCAACCAAGGCGTTGTCATTGGTGGACAAGTGCAAAGCCAAGTTTATGGGGATTTCCAAAAGGAATTGGATACCTTTAATAAAGCTTTTTTGGAGGTTATGTTGGCGGGCGATGCCAAGGGCAGGGTTTTCACATTTCCAATTCCCACTTACAACATGACCAAGGATTTTAATTGGGATAATCCGAACCTGGAACTGCTTTGGAAAATGACAGGTAAATATGGAATTCCTTACTTTTCTAATTTTATCAATTCCGACATGAACCCCGAGGATGCCCGCAGCATGTGTTGCCGGTTGCGTTTGGACAACCGTGAATTACGAAGCCGTGGCGGCGGATTGTTCGGTGCTTCGCCTTTGACCGGATCGATTGGGGTTGTAACGATTAATCTGCCCCGCATTGGTTATCTATCCAAGGATGAACAGGAATTTTTCGCTCGGCTGGAAGCTAAAATGAATTTGGCCAAGGAAAGTTTGGAAATTAAACGCAAAATTCTGGAGAAATTCACCGCTGATGATCTCTATCCTTATATTAAGTTTTACCTGCGTAACATCAAAGAACGTTTTGATCAATATTGGAAGAATCATTTCTCCACCATAGGCCTTTTGGGAATGAATGAGGCCTGTGTTAACTTAATTGGCGAAAATATTGCCTCGGCCAAGGGGAAAGAATTTGCCGTACGCATACTCAAGTTCATGCGTGATCAATTACTGAAATTTCAGCAGGAAACCGGCAATATTTACAACCTTGAAGCCACACCGGCAGAAGGGACTACTTACAGTTTAGCCCAGCTGGATAAGGCCATGTTTTCTGACATTGTGTGCGCCAATGAAGAAGAATACAAAGAAGGCCATGAACCGTTTTATTCCAATTCTACGCATTTGCCTGTTTATCACACCAAGGATATTTTTGAGGCCCTGGATCATCAAGATGATTTGCAGACACTTTACACTGGTGGGACGGTCTTACATGGATTCATCGGGGAGAGCATCACTAACACTGAAGGGTTAAAAAATCTGGTCCACACGATATGTTCACAATACCGTCTGCCGTATTTTACCATCACACCTACGTTTAGTATCTGCCCCGGCTGCGGTTATTTGGTAGGGGAACAGCACATCTGTGATCGCTGTGGCAGTGAATGTGAAGTTTACTCCCGGGTGGTGGGATATTTGCGGCCGGTCAAGCAGTGGAATAAGGGTAAAAAGGAGGAGTTTCGCGAACGCAAAACCTACCATGTATGCGTATAGGTGGTTTTCAAAAGCTGACTCTGGTCGACTTCCCGGGCAAGGTCGCAGCGACAGTTTTCACCCAAGGGTGTAATTTTCGCTGCGGCTATTGCCATAACCCGGAATTGGTTTGTCCGGAAAGTTTTGGGCCCCTTATACCAGTACAGGAGGTGCTGGCTGAACTTAAAACTCGACGAGGGAAACTGCAAGGGGTGGTGATTACCGGTGGCGAGCCAACTTTGCAGAAGGGGTTGGTTGATTTTATTGTCCAGGTTAAAGAGCTTGGGCTTGCTGTTAAATTGGATACCAACGGCAGCCATCCGGAAGTTTTGGCGCATCTTATTAATTTACGAATAATCGATTATATTGCGATAGATATTAAAACATCCATCGAGAAATATAGGTCATTCTTTATGTCACCCCCGAATGTCCCGCCTACGGACGGGATCCCGCCAAAGGCGGTGACTTCTATCGGGGGTCCAGACTCTCAAGAACTAGATTCCCGATTACCCCCACGCTTTCTTGCGAAAGCAAGAGTGGGGGCGGGAATGACAAATATAGGTTCTAAGATTCAAGAAAGCATTGCTTTAATTATCCACAGCGGTTTACCCCACCAATTCCGTACCACCGTTGTTAAAATTTTGTGCTCGCCCGAAGATTTTTTTGATATCCGCAACGCCATTCAGGGAACCAACCACTACGTCTTACAGGCCTTTACCATAGCCCCGAAAATGGTCGATCCTTCCTTTGGTAGGCAAGATCAATACACCCTTAAAGAATTCGAATCATTAAAAGATCAATTTGAAATTTTTAAAAAGATGTGACCTATGTCACAGACATCTAGTACAATAGTTTATAATATATGATATTGTTAGATGTAATGATTTGATTCGATCCCGCCTTTGTTGGTGGGGTTTCTATGAGTAGGTTGAGTAATTAAGGGCATATTTATGAATATTTTAGCGGTGGGGATTAACCATAAAACGTCTGCCATAGGAATCCGAGAGAAATTTTTTTTACAGCCAACCGAACGCGAACTTTTACTTAGCGAACTCAAAAATGATCCTCGCGTTATGGAAGTTTTTGTTGTATCCACCTGTAATCGCACCGAAATATATGCCAACCTTATTGGTCCTACGCCACAAGTACTCATCGAAGCTATTTTCAAAGTTAAAGACATTATTCCTAGCCAAGACTTGCAAGAACATTTCTACACATTTTCCGGTCAGGAAGCGATTAGGCATCTGTTACATGTCACCACTGGGCTGGATTCTTTAATTATTGGAGAAAAACAAATTTTGGGCCAAGTCAGGGAAGCTTTGGAGTTTTCCTCTGGCCGCGGCATGATGAGCCGTACATTTAATATTTTAGCCAATTTGGTTTTACAGACCGGTAAGAAAGTGCGTCGGGAAACTCAAATTGATTTTGGCGGTTCTTCGATTAGTTGGGCCTCGGTGATGATGGCGCAGAAGATTTTTGGTTCATTGCAGGACAAGACAGTCTTGATTTTGGGTTCTGGGAAAATGGGGCGCCTGGCAGTGCAACAGCTGGAGAATAAAGGTGTCAAAAAGATTTACATTATGAATAGAACTACAGAAAAAGCAGAGGAATTGGCCAAAGCAAGCGGCGGTGAAGCTGTTTCCTTTTGGGACATGAAAGAGATTTTGCCTAAAGTCGATGTTTGTATCTGCTCGGCCGGTTGCATTCATTATCTGATTGATAAGGATTCGGTCGCAAAAGTCATGGATATAAGAAGAGGAAAGAAGTTGGTTTGTATTGATATTTCTGTGCCACGCAACATTGATCCGCAAGTGGCCAAAGTTCCAAATGTCCTTTTAGTTACGGTGGATGATTTAGATAAGGTCGTGCAGAATAACATTCAAAAGCGATCAGGATGTGTCCAAGCAGTAGAGAAAATCATCATAGACAAGGTAAAAGAATTTTACGCAGCAATAGCTAAAACTCGTTTTATAGAAAAGAAAAATACACAAAAGGTATCATTTTAATCTACTACGGGGAGAAGAAATGAAAACAGTTCATCGTTGGTTCAACAAAGCAGTGGCTTTTGGCATCGTATTAGGATTTGTGTGCTGGGTAAGCCCTGCCCATGCAACTATTGGTATAGAAAAGGCTTATAAAAAAGTGTTTGAAGGGGCCAAAGTACAATGTATGGATTGCCATACGGATAAGCTGCCAAAGAAAGAAGAAGGTCAGCATGAAAACAATGCTTATGGTAAAGAGTTATTGAAAGAAGCCGCCAAAGACAAAGTCACAGAGGATGTTATTAAAAAGGTTGGTAGCATCGAAGATTTTGCCAAAAAAGCTGCAGAACAGGAAAAGTAAACGGGAGAATTTATGAAAAATGTAAATTTAAAATTTTTAGTTTTAATAGTGGCATCAATGTTTGTATTGAGTAACGTGGCCCAGGCTAATTTTAATATGATTAAGGCCTACAAAGATGCTTTTCCGGATACTCATCCAAAATGTATTAACTGCCACGTCGACGAAAAGCCTAAAAAAGAAGATGGCCAGCATGAGAACAATGACTATGGTAAGGCGGCTCAAGCGGCTGTAGAAGCGGATACGGCAACAGCTAAAGCGGCTACAGAATCTAAAATATCACCTGACGATTTAAAGTTGCTTTCAGATAAATTTTCCAAACTCGGTAGCATTGAAGATTTTAAGAAGACTGCTGGAAAATAAAAAAGCAGGGGCCGTTCTATAAGGGGGGCTTATGAAAACAAAAGCATTGATTGTATTCTTCGCTTTGGTATTTGTGTCTTTTTGGGCAGGAGGCATACCTGTTTCCCAAGCTGCACAGGAGAAAGTCAATGAGATGTTAAAAAAAGCCACCTATGTTGGGACGGAGGTTTGCGCTACTTGCCATGAGAAGGAGTTAAAGGAATTCAAACTGTCTATTCATGCCCGCATCAGTAATGATAAGGCTGAGGGCGCTGCGCAGGGTTGTGAAATGTGCCACGGCCCAGGCAGCATTCATGCCGATGCCTCTGGGGGGAAAGATAATATTATTAACCCCCGTAAAAATCCGGAGATTTGCTTTACATGCCATTTGGATAAAAAAATGGAATTTCGTCTTCCTTATCATCATCCAGTTTTGGAAGGCCACATGAGCTGTGCCGACTGCCATAATCTCCATGGGGTCGATGCAAAACCGTGGACAGCTACTTCCATGGAGGATGTTAACGAAGTTTGTTTCAAATGCCATAAAGATAAACGTGGTCCTTTCGTTTTTCAACACGATGCTTTACGTGAAGGTTGCACGGCCTGCCATCAAGCACATGGATCTGTTAATGAAAAACAGCTCGTTGCGCGTGATTGGAACCTCTGTTTGAGGTGTCATATTCAGCCAAATTTTCCAACTTTAGGTAATAGAACTCATACAGAAATACCTCAGGGATCATGCTGGAGTAGCACTTGCCATTCACAGCCGCATGGTTCTAACTTTGATAAGCATTTCCGTTATTAAAAGGAGAACAACGATGAAAGGCCGGCCATATTACTTAAAAGCTTTCGCAATAGCAATTTTCATAGTTTCAGCAGGCTTTTATCAAAAAGTTTTTGCTCAGGACAAGTTCGACATCATGCCTGTCCGCTATATTGCCGTCAAAGGAGATGCCGCAAAATTTAGAGCTCTTAACTGGATGGATGACGGTTATACCGGCGGCATCAGGGACATGATGATGGACCGCAAGATCAACAAAGACACCCGTGTGTCTTTTGAAGGGCACGCAATACCAGGAGACA
This sequence comes from Candidatus Omnitrophota bacterium, assembly GCA_023247575.1. Classification (GTDB taxonomy): domain Bacteria; phylum Omnitrophota; class Gorgyraeia; order Zapsychrales; family Fredricksoniimonadaceae; genus JACQCF01. Next base: position 6,909 of record JAHFGE010000044.1, read on the forward strand.
ATGATCTTCTGGGTGATTTGAAAATAGTCAAAGACAATTTTGGTTATTTAAAATTGAACTATAGCAATTTTCGTAAGTGGTATGATGTGTATGGAGGTTTTTATCCCGGCATAACAACATCAAACTCTACCACAAACCCTATCTGGAGATTGAATGCTGACCCGAAACTTGATATTGGAAATTTTAATCTCGAGGCCGGCAGAGATACCGAAGATACTGGCGTTAGCATAGGTTACCAACGTCAGACTAAAGAAGGAATCAAAAGCATGCAATCTTGGGGGAATGGCAACACCTCCAGCCTTGTACGAATGATTGTCCCATCTTGGAATGAGATCAGCGAAACCACAGACGCCGTTACTCTAAAAGGAAATACGAAAGTCGGTGGTTTTAATGTGGAAGGCAAACAGCGCTATGAATTCTTCCAAAACCGTTCATTCAGGGAAGATAGCAATCCGGGAGCCGGGACTGGAAGTACGGCCGCCGTATTTTATCACGATGAGCATGAGCCACAGGCCAAACTGTTGACATCTTCTTTGAAAGCCGATAAATGGATCATTGATGATAAAACGTACGTGGCTGCAGCCTATCAGTTTGTACATCAGAGAAATACCAGTCAAGAAACCGTTGGAGCATTTAATTCGGTTCGGGCCTTGGTTAGCAGTACAAAAAACAGGGTTGAAGTTTCGAATAATTTATACGATGCCAATACCTGGGTACAACAACTGGTTACCAACGTGACTTCAAACTTTAATATAACGGCTAAGTTCAAAGAACAGATTGCTGCTCATCATGGTGTTACTCATTCCAATCCTTACTTGGGAGGCGATACAGTTGATTTGGATACCAAAGACAAAACTATAACCACAGGAGAATCCGTTTCTTTACGTTATAACGGTATCCCCAAGACCAGCCTTTATTCGGATCTTGACTTACAACAAAATCGTTACAGTTTTTCACGGCAGGTAGGGGGAACATCCACCTACTACACTCCTGGGATTGACAATAATCCTAATCTTACCGCGGATGCAGGTATTCGCTACGTGCCTAATGGCAAAGTCAATATGACTTCACAGGCTAAACGTGAAAGCCGTCACAATACGTTTGATTATTATTCTAACAGCGATGTGGCTATTGCCATCAGCAGAATGCAGACTGATTCTAATGAGTTGGATAATCGCGTGACTTGGAAACCGCTCAAATGGTTTGAAAACTCATTTCGCCTGCGGTTGATTGATACTATTTATCACATACAAACAACTCCACAGTATACATCGGGTAACACAGACTGGGAGAAGAGCCAAAGCAATCAACGGGTGTATACGTATAACATGGTTGTCCATCCTGTAGAGCAATTCATGTGCGATCTGGGGTATTCCTTGGATAATTTTAAGGTCTCTACCCCTGCATCACAACATAACGTTGGTACGGGGACAACCAATGAGGGGGTCCCAGTTTTTACGGCCAATATCTATACTTGGCTGTTTACCACGTCTTTCATTCCTCGGGAGAATTTAAGTTTATATAGTACCTTCGAATACTCCCGTGCCAAAAATTACAATGGAAACGCAGATTCAACCGCAGCAACATCAGCCATGACATTTGGCGTTGATAATGAACGTCATGATGTCCAGGTGGGGTTAAAATGGACTCCCAAGAAAGATTTATCGATTGAGCCGCATTATGCTTATTATTCTTATAGATCCAACCAATCGGTTGATTATGGTAACTATAGCGCCCATTTATTTATGTTAGAAGCCAAATATAATTGGTAAGTGCTGGAGTGTAAAAACTAAGTAGTGGTTCTTGAGAGAAGCAATCTCGATGGGAAAAATCTCTATAGGGATTGCTTCTCTTTGTGAAGAGGTCTTACTAAGCCAATGGATAGTGGTGCTAAAAAACCCAAGTTTTCCTATTATTTTTATAACCCCATCACTTATGTAGGGGCCTTACTTGCTTTCTTTATCCTTGGTTGCGAGATATTATTATTTGGCCTCGATTTTTTCTCTGAGAACCCCAGCGTTTATTTAGGCCTTGTTACTTATCTTATCCTTCCGCCATTTTTAATCCTTGGACTTATTCTGATCCCTATAGGTATGCGGTGGAAACGTCTGCAAGTTGCACGTGGAAGGATGGAAGCCCAACCTAAACTTTTGCATATTGACCCTAGCAAATCAACCCATCGAAATGCGTTTATGGTCTTTCTTATTGGGAGTACCATTTTTTTAATCATGACTATGATAGGTTCCTATAGGGCGTTTCAACATACGGAATCAGTGCAATTTTGTGGGGTGACTTGCCATGATCTCATGAAACCGGAATATACCGCCTATACGCAATCACCCCATGCTCGTGTTAAATGCGTGGAATGCCATATTGGAGAAGGCGCCGGTTGGTATGTACGATCCAAGCTTTCGGGAATGAAACAGGTATTTAATACCGTTGAACAAAAATATCCGCGCCCTATTCCAACACCGGTGCATAATTTGCGTCCTGCTAAAGAAACCTGTGAACAATGCCATTGGCCTGGAAAATCGTTTAGTGCCATTGAGCTTAAACGAACCTATTATCCTGATGATCCCAGCAAATCAGCTCCTTGGAGTATTCGTATGCTCATGCATGTTAGCGGCCAGCAGAAACATGATATGGGCATTCATGCCCATATGTATAACAACAATGACATTTTTTATGCCGCTGATGATGAGAAACGTCAGAAAATTTCATGGGTTAAGAGTGTCGGTAAATCCGGACAGGAGACTATTTACACCACCAAAGATTCACTCTATAAGCAAAACCCTCCTCCAGCGAATAAAATCCGCAGGATGGATTGTATGGATTGCCATAGCCGGCCTGCCCATAATTTTAGTGCGCCCGTGCCGTTGGTTAACCGGGCTCTTAATGAAGGCCAGATCAGCCCCAATATTCCCATGATTAAGGCCGAGGCTGTGGATGTTTTGTCTAAACAATACGCATCTGATGCTCAGGCTGTCCAAGAAATACGAGCCGTATTATTGGCCTATTATAAGGAAAAACAGGCTCAATATTATATTGATCACACCGAACAGATTGAAGATGCCGTCAATGCGGTTATTTCAATTTATTCGCACAACTTCTTTCCGGAAATGAAGGCGCGTTGGGATGTTTATCCTAACAATATCGGTCATCTGATTTCAGAGGGATGTTTCCGTTGTCATGATGGGGAACATGCAAGCTTTCAAGGGGCAGTGATTTCACGGGACTGTAAAAGTTGTCACACGATTATTGAACAAGGCACGCCTGATGCTTTGCAAAGAAGTACCGAAGGACTGGAGTTTCAACATCCGTTTGAAGACGACGGGTTATGGAAAACGATGAACTGTACGGATTGCCATACTGGAAGTTAACCGGAGTTAGTTATAAGGATACTTATGCCTGTATTGTTTTTGTTCGTCATTATCTTTAGTCATGCGGTTTGGACCGGCGCCCAGGAACTGCCAAAAAATAATTCTTGCATCAATTGCCATTCCGAAATGGTGGACGATTTAAAAGACAGCGTCCACTTCCAGCACGGTATTTATTGCAGTAACTGCCACGGTGGAGATCCCTCCCAGAAAGATAAAGACTTAGCCAAAGCCCCCAGCGCCGGTTACGTGGGGATCCCAAATAAAAAACAGATTGCGCAAATTTGCGGTAACTGTCATGCGGATGTAGAAACTATGAATTTTTACGGCATCCGCACCGACCAGCTGGCAAGGTATAAAACCAGCAGGCATGGTAAAAAACTTTTTCTAGAGGGAGATAACAAAGTGGCCGTCTGCAGTGATTGTCATGGCTATCATGATGTCCTTCCCGTCTCAGATCCGAATAGCCCTGCCTATCCTACCAATGTGCCAAACACCTGCAACCGCTGCCATGGTAATAAAAAGATCATGGCTCCTTACGTTTTACCTACGGATATTTTTAAAAAATATAAAAACAGCGTGCATGGTAAAGCTTTGTTTGAAA
>JAHFGE010000045.1 GCA_023247575.1 Candidatus Omnitrophota bacterium
TAATATACTTTGTTTGTATTCGATTAGTTCAACGTAGCCGTTTTCCCGGTTCAGGCACAGCTCCTAAAGAATTAATTTGGGTACCTATTGGCCTTTTACACGGCATACTGGGAACAACCCTTTTGATTTTAGGACAGGAGAAATTTTTACCTTCCTGGGCATTGCTGGTTGGAAAACCCATGATGGACCAGGGATTTTTAGTCTGCGTGGTCATGGGGGTGAGCGGCTTTCTAATCCCACGTTTAATGGGCACTTATGAACAAGCCCCTGATCCACAACAAGAACATGAACAAATTTGTACCTCACCGGCAGGGGAATGCCGCAAGCCAGCCAACATCATTACGTACTATCTGGTGTGTGCATTCATATTTTTTGTAAGTTTTTTTATAGAAGGGTTTGGTAATCCGCCTTGGGGGTATGGTTTACGCGCCATTGCCATAACAGCGGTGTTATTAAAATCTCGTATTCTAGGAAAATTTCCTCAAAAGAATGGATTTTATGTGTGGCTGGCCTGGGGTTCTGTATGGATGGTAGGCATTGGATATTGGCTGGCCTGTTTTTTTAATGCTTATCAAGTGATTATGTTACACATTACCTTTATCGGAGGGTTTTCTTTAATGACGTTTGCCGTTGCCTCCATGGTTATCATGTCCCATGCTGGGCAAGGAGAACGATTGAATGCTCCTTTATGGGTTTTGTATGCTGTTGCTGTGGGAATAGTTTTAGCTTTATTAAATCGTTTAGCCGTAGCTTTGTTTCCGGATTTTTATTTCCAAATTCTTGGGTTTTCTGCTATTTGTTGGATCATGGGAGCCTGGGCTTGGCTTATTTTTATGGTTCCTCGACTCATGAATGTCCCTGCCGAAGACGAATTTGGCCATATGCATAAGCAGGCTAACAAGAAGACCTGAGATAGCATTTCACTTGAAAAATATACGGATGTCCTTTACGATGATATAGGTCATGTATAATCCGCAAGAATCCTTAACAGTCTCTGAACTCAATAATTATATCCGTGATGTTTTAAATAGCGGCTTTCCTCAACCCGTGTGGATTTGCGGAGAAATCCAGGGGTATGAGCGCGGCAAAGATAAAAAACATATTTTCTTTGAGCTGTGCGAGAAAGATTCCGATTCTCATGAAATTAAAGCTCGCATCGGTTTAGTGATCTTTGCCAATCGCAAAGCAACTATTGATGCGCTTTTACAGAAAGCCGAGAATGCCTTTATTCTTAAAGATGATATTGAAGTGAGATTTTTATGCAAAGTTGATTTTTATCCCGGACATGGCCAAATCCGCCTGATTGTGGAAAGCATTGATCCCACGTATACCTTAGGCAAAATTGCCCAAGACCGTCAAAGACTCATCGCCCTTCTCAAACAGAAAGGTTTGTTAGGCAGGAACAAACAATTGGAATTGCCTCGTCTGCCGCTTTCCATTGGTCTTATTACTTCTTATGACTCCGCTGCTTACCATGACTTTATCGATGAGCTTAAAAAAAGCGGATATACTTTTACGGTATGGGTGGTTAATTCCCTCATGCAGGGTAAAAATGCAGAAATTTCTGTGGTGCGTTCGATTAAACTGTTTAATCAATTAAAGGAAATCGATGCGATTGTAATTACTCGTGGGGGAGGATCCATTGCCGAGTTAAGCTGTTTTGACAGTCAGGCCATTGCGGAAGCGATTGCGTTCTCAACCTTGCCGGTTTTAAGCGGCATAGGTCATGAAATCAATACCACGGTGACGGATCTAGCAGCGCACACTTATGCCAAAACACCAACGGCCATTGCGCATTTTTTAATCGGCCGTATAGAAGAATTCCTGGGGCATTTAAAGGAAAAACAGGAATTTTTATTCCAAATGGTTGAACAAAAATTACAAACTCACCGCTTAAATTTGAAAAACCAGGCCTTGAATTTACAGCGTCTGCCTTCATCCTTGCTTAAGCAGGCCCGTCAACAGCATGGGCAACATGTTAATGATTTGAAAAAAACAATTTATTTGCGCCTGCAAACTTCAATGACTAAAATAAAGATGTACGAAAAATTGATTGATGTCGCTGACCCCCGAAATACCTTAAAGCGTGGATTTAGTATTACGCGGAATCTAAAGGGTAGAGTCATTAGATCAGTGGCGGGTGTCAAGAAGCCCCTTTCGATGAAGACTCAGCTGGCTGACGGAACAATCGTCAGCGATATCACGGAGGTCCACAAAAATTCTTATGACGCCAGATCAAGTCAAATACCGCAAGGCCGTTGAGCGCTTGGATGAAATCATCGCTCAAATTGAAAATGAAGATGTGGACATCGATGAACTTTCCATACAAGTGAAAGAGGCGGTGGAACTGATCCGTTTGTGTAAGGCCAAAATTGATAAGGCGGAAATGGAAGTCAAACAGGTGGTAGAAGATTTTACTAAAGAAACCAAGGAAACCAAAGAGGCTGTTTAGAGGTGGCCTTGCAGCTTTACTGTGAAATTTTTAAAGCATCCTTACCGAAAGTCAGAAAAGATATAGAAGAATTACAAAGAAGTTTGAAAGTGTAGGGGCGGGGTGACCCCGCCCGTACAGAAAAATCCATGCCCGATTGTATTTTTTGTAAGAACCTGCCTAAAGTTTTGCAAAATGATCTGGCTTACGCCGTCTATGATATCAATCCTTCTAGCAAAGGACATATGCTTTTTATTTTAAAGCGTCATTGTCCTACCATTTTTGAGGCAACTGACCAGGAGAGAAAGGCTATCTTTGATTTAATTTTTCAAGCCAGGGAATTGCTAATCAAAGAACATAAGCCGGATGGTTTTAATATTTTGGCTAATTGTGGAGCGGCCTCCGGGCAAGTTGTCATGCATGCCCATGTGCATTTGCTTCCCAGATATAACGGCTTAAGATTGGATCACTCACCGGTATGACAAAATTCCATTGGAAACAAGTTGGCACCTACGAAGAAATCAAATACCATAAGATGGAGGGGATGGCTAAAATTACCATTAATCGGCCGCATCGGCGCAATGCCTTTACTCCTGTCACCGTCAAAGAAATGTCCCATGCCCTCAATGACGCCCGCGATGATGAAAAAATCGGGGTGATTATTTTAACCGGCGAAGGCAAAGAAGCCTTCTGTTCCGGGGGAGACCAAAAAATCCGCGGGGAGGCCGGTTATAAAGACAAAGACGGCACTAATCGTTTAAATGTATTGGATTTTCAACGTCAAATTCGTACGTGTCCTAAACCCGTCATTGCCATGGTGGCAGGCTACGCCATAGGCGGCGGTCAAATTTTACAAATGCTCTGCGATCTAAGCATTGCCGCAGACAATGCTATTTTTGGTCAAACCGGCCCCAAGGTCGGTTCTTTTGATGGCGGCTATGGCTGCAGCTACTTGGCCCGGATTGTGGGGCAAAAAAAAGCCAGGGAAATTTGGTTTTTATGCCGCCAGTACAATGCCCAGCAAGCCTTAGGAATGGGACTGGTCAACACGGTGGTTCCTTACAAAAAATTGGAAGAAGTCACCATCCAATGGTGCAAGGAAATTTTACAACACTCTTCTCTAGCGATCCGTTGTTTGAAGTCTGCCCTTAATGCGGATTGCGATGGCCAAGCCGGTTTACAGGAGTTGGCCGGTAATGCCACGATGATGTTTTATATGACGCAAGAGGCCCAAGAAGGCCGCAACGCCTTTGTGCAAAAACGTAAGCCTAACTTTTCCAAATTTCCCAAGAGACCCTGATGAAACAAATATTCTTTTTTATATTTTTATTTTTCTTATCTGCTGTCTATGCTCAAGATAAAAAAGATGTGGTTTATGAATTATGCGTCCATGAACGGGGTTATTCTGAGAGTGGCTTTGTGACTTTGGTTCGTTGCGGAGAATACTATAAGGGAACATCTGGGGCCACAGATGTTCCTGATATTATTTATGATGCTAATGGTAAAAATGTAGCAGATTGTGGAGGGATGCCTTCGCCTACAGGCCCCCGTCCCGATGTGCCATTATGTAATATCTCCTGTTCTAAAGATAATTTATGTCACGACATTATGTTCGATTGTTCTCAGCTAAAAAGTTACGAACAGGAATCTTGTAATATGCTAAATCTTCGTAGAAAATTTATTTTTAAATGAACCCCTGGATACTTGCCATCCGTCCCAAAACTTTAGCTGCAGGGATTACTCCCGTCATCATTGGCTCGGCCATAGCTTATGGCGATGGGCTTTTTCATCTGCCATCGGCCTTAGCGTGCTTAACTGGGGCCTTGCTCATTCAAATCGCCACTAATTTAAGTAATGATTATTTCGATTTTAAAAAGGGAGCAGACGCAAACCGTATTGGCCCTGCCCGCGTGACTCAAGCTGGCCTTATTAAATCTCAACTGGTTTTATTTACCGCATTGCTTGCCTTTGTTTTAGCTGGCTTAATAAGCCTGTACCTCATTGATCGCGCTGGCATGAGTATTGCGATCATCGCAGCCGCTGCGATTATCTCTGGGTTATTATATACAGCAGGTCCACGGCCATTAGGCTATTTAGGGTTAGGGGAACTTTTTGTTTTTATTTTTTTTGGGCCGGTGGCGGTTGGCGCAACGTATTTTGTGCAAACTCTGGATTTAAACTGGGCTGTGGTGATAGCGGGTTTTGCCCCTGGGTTTTTATCCTGCGCCATTTTGGCCGTCAATAATTTAAGAGATATCGATGGTGACCGTCGGGCAGGGAAAATGACTTTAGCGGTACGTTGGGGCCGCAGTTTTGCCATCAGCGAATATCTTTTCTGCCTGATGGCGGCCTCTTTTGTGCCTGTTCTGGTTTTCTTAATTACCGCTGATCATGAAGGAATCATTTTGGCTGCCGTAGTGAGCTTCCTGGCCATACCAACTATCCGCACCGTGATGACAACACTGGATCCTCATGCTTTAACCCACGCTTTAGCTCAAACCAGCCGCTGGCTTTTTCTTTACAGTATTATCTTTTCTTTGGGATGGATCCTGTGCAGCCGCTAGTTATTACCGCCACACAGGTCACCCCTTATCAAAAACCTTTTCAAAAACCTTTTATGATTGGCACAAAGGAGATTTCTGTCAGGGAAGGATTGATTCTTACCGTACAAGCAGGGGAGGTTACAGGACAAGGTGAGATTACTCCTTTAGAAGGGGTCAGCCTTGAGACTCTCAAGAAAGCCAGGCATGATTTATCTGTCATTAAGCCTTATTTGTGTGGACTTTGTGTCATTGCGAGCGAAGCGAAGCAATCTTTTAAAAGATCGCCACGTCCCTTTCAGGGACTCGCGATGACACCAGGTTGTGCAGAAATTTTAGACTTTTTACGAAATTTTAGGCCTTTACAAGAAATGTGTCCCTCAGTACGTTTTGGGGTTGAATCTGCTATTTTTAATTTAGTCTGCCATTTTCAAAAAATTACGTTGGCGAAATTTTTAGGATCCCCATTAAGGCACATTTCAACGGCGGTCTTATTACAGGGTTCTGCCGAACAAATTATGCAGGAAGCCAAAGATTTTGTATCTGGCGGATATAAAGTCTTTAAACTCAAAGTGGGAAGCCGCAATATTCCTCTGGATGTTAAAAAGGTGGTTCAATTACGCCAGGTTATCACTCAGGATGCTGTAATCCGCCTGGATGCCAATCGAGCCTGGTCAACTAATGAAGCAGTCCTGTTTGGCCAATTAATTGGCCCGGAGCGTATCGAGTTTATTGAAGAACCACTCAAAGATATGGGGCAAATAGGAACATTTTACCAGAAAACACATTTACCTGTGGCTCTGGATGAGAGTTTAAACACAGTTGGGGACAGTTGCTCAACTGTCCCCTATGTAAAAGCCTATGTCTTAAAACCTACGGTTTTGGGGGGTATTACCGTTACTTTGGATTGGATCCAACAAGCCAAAAGTTTGAGGAAAAAGGCGATTATCAGCTCCTGCTTTGAGTCAGCGGTTGGCTTAAGTGTACTGAAAAACCTGGCCCTTTTGACTGGTGAGGTACCAGGACTTGGAACTAATCGCTGGTTTAACTATGAAGGAGGACCATCTAACGGCACCTGAGACCAATGGTCCCTGCCTCGCCGGCAGGCGGGTACGGTCTCATTTTATATGGAGACCATCGGTCTATGGTCTCGATTTATATGGAGACCATTCGATTTTGGCCATTCATTCTGTGGAATTGGCTGTGGCGCCTATAAAATTTTTTAACTTATTGAGATTATTGTAGATATGATTTTTATGAGCTTATAAGTGCTTGTCCGGCAGCAAGACCAATGGTCTACGGTCTCAGTTTATATGGAGACCATAACTTGAGACCGTAGACCATAGACCGAGACCATAGGCTAAAAAGTGAGACCATAGTCATTTTATATGGAGACCATACCTGCCTTGCCGGCAGGCAAGGGTTTAAAACCGTAGACCATAACCAAAATATGAACGACTATCCAGCCATCATTTGGGGAACCCGTACCATCAGCTACCAGAAGCTGGAAGGGTATATTAGCTCGGCCATTAAGCTTCTGAAAGGCCGTGGGATTGGCCCTCAAGACCGAGTGGTCCTTATTGGCCCCAATAGTGTGGAATATGTGATTGTGCTTTTGGCGCTCTGGCGTATGGGAGCCGTGGCTTGCCCTTTAAACCCCCATTGGCCTGATGAAACCATTATTCAATGCTGCGCAACGCTTAACCCTAAAGCAATCATAACCTCCTCAAATACAGGTCTTGGGAAGGTTAATTTTCCTGTAATCCATTTTAGTGAATTGATTTCTTTAACTGTAGGGGGACAGTTGAATTCAACTGTCCCCATCAGTCAGCCCCTACACCAGGAAGCCACCATGATCTGGACCTCGGGCAGCAGCCACCCTAAGGCCGCGGTTCATACCTGGGGCAATCATTATTACAGTGCCGTAGGGGCACGGCATGCCGTGCCCCTACAACCTGGTGACCGCTGGGTGTTATCTTTGCCGCTAAATCATGTCTCTGGAATCAGCATTGTGGTGCGTTGTTTTCTGGCTGGGGCGGCTATCGTTATCCCAGGGGATGAAGATTTAGCCGCCACAATACAAAAACATAAGCCAACACATATTTCTTTGGTAGCCACGCAATTGTATCGGGTAATCAATAATTTTGTAGAGACGCAAAATTTTTCGTCTCTACGAGCAATTTTATTAGGCGGCAGCGCTATACCATCCTCACTCATTGAAAAGGCGCTGAATTTAGGATTACCCATCTATGTCAGCTATGGCCTCACAGAAATGTCGTCTCAGGTGGCCACAGGTCGGGTAGAAACATTGGACAAACCCTGTGTACATGTTTTACCTTACCGCCAATTAAAAATTGATAGCGATGGCCAAATCCTGGTTAAAGGTGAAACCTTATTTAAAGGATATTGGCAACAGAACAAAATTTCCATTCCCTTAACTCAAGAGGACTGGTTTAAAACAGGGGATTTAGGAAAGTTGGATGACGATGGGTGTCTAACGGTTTTGGGTCGGGCTGACAATATGTTTATTTGCGCTGGTGAAAACATTCAACCGGAAGAGATTGAACAGGTGCTTTTATCCCTAGAGGGGATTGAACAAGCCGTGGTTATCCCTCGAGAAGACAAGGAATATGGTTATAGGCCGGTGGCGTTTATTAGATTTTTGAATGCAGAGACAAGGCCTGCCTCGCCGGCAGGCGGGCATTGCCTCGTCTCTACGGACAAAATTATTAACCATTGCCAAAAATATTTACCGAAAATAAAAATTCCCGTTGAATTTTATCCCTGGCCACAAGATTTGAATCAGGGGATGAAGATCAGTCGCCAAGCTTTTCAAGCGCGGCTCTAAAATCCCTCGGCAAGGTGATTTTTTTTCTGGTTTTCTTATTGACGGTCACGTGCACGGTCCTGGCTGTTCCTGTCAGTTGTCCTCGCTGATTTTTAATTTGATATTCAAAGGTAAAGGACGTTGTCCCGATGAAAGCAACTTTAATGTGAATGGTAATTTTATCTCCTACAAATAAAGGAGTTTTATAATGGCTTTCCGTGTAGATGATGGGCAGGAAGTAACTGCGTTTTTGAAGCATGGTTTCAAAAGCAAACCCAATTTTTTGCAGTAATTTTTCATAAGCATCGTGAACTAATACAAATTGATTGGCGAAAAACAATATCCCTGCCGCGTCGGTGTGATGTAAACGAATTTGAGTTTTATAAACGAACATGACAACATTATAATAAAAAATAAGGACGTCGTCATTTTTTAATCTTGAAATCGCAACGTTCCTTTATTTTTCAGAATTAACCAAATATTGACAAATAAAAAGAAAATTGTAAGATGTTCGACACATTAATTCGTATAAGTCAAAGCATTAATCGTCTTTAACTAATGAGACATTTATGATGAGAAATGGCGCCAGTACAAAATTATCGTTCTTAGACAGATTTTTGACTTTATGGATTTTGGGATCCATGGCCATCGGGGTAGGAATGGGGTATTTTTTTCCTGGAATTGTTAATTTTTGGAATCAATTCCAGTCCGGGACTACGAATATTCCGATTGCGATTGGCTTGATACTCATGATGTATCCGCCTCTGGCTAAGGTTAAATACGAAGAAATCAGGAAGATCTTCCGAAACAAAAAACTCCTCACACTTTCGCTCATCCAAAACTGGATTATCGGACCTGTAGTGATGGCAGCCCTCGCAATCTTATTCTTGCGCGGGTATCCGGAATATATGATTGGTGTTATTCTGGTTGGCCTTGCGCGATGTATTGCCATGGTCATTGTTTGGAATGAGCTATCTGACGGAGACAGGGAATTGGCGGCCGGATTAGTGGCGTTTAATGCCATTTTTCAGGTGTTGTTCTATGCGCTATATATTTATCTTTTCATAACGGTTTTATTGAATGTCTTGGGAATTGCCAAGGGACTCAACATACACATTTCGATGGTGGAATCAGCGAAGACGGTCTTGATTTATCTTGGGATTCCATTCTTCGCCGGAGTGGTTAGCCGGTTTACGCTTATCAAGATAAAGGGGCGCGAATGGTTCGATAAGGTCTATATTCCAAGGATCAGCCCGATCACCTTGGTGGCATTGTTATTTACCATTTTCGTCATGTTCTCGCTTAAGGGCGAGTATATCGTTCGTCTGCCAATGGATGTCATTCGGATAGCGATTCCGTTGACGGCATATTTCATGATCATGTGGTTCGTGACATATTGGTTCTCAAAGAAGTTAAAGTCCAATCACGCTGAGGCAACGGCCGTGTCCTTTACGGCGGCGAGTAATGATTTCGAACTTGCGATCGCGGTGGCGGTGGCCATCTTTGGTATCAATTCAATGCAGGCTTTTGCGACGGTCATCGGGCCGCTGATTGAGGTGCCGGTAATGTTACTTTTGGTCAATGTAGCAAAATTATTTCAAAAGAGTTAGAATTGTTAAAATGAAAGGAGATGTCCAATGTCCGAACGTCTAGGGGCCGTGACCATGAAAGGCAATCCTTTAACATTAGTCGGTCACGAAATAAAAACAGGGGACAGCGCTCCCGATGTTACCTTAGTGGCCAATGATTTATCGGAAGTCAAATTGTCTTCATTTAAAGGTAAAAAAGTCATTGTATCGGTGGTACCTTCCTTAGATACGCCGGTTTGTGATTTACAGACCAAACGTTTTAATCAGGAAGCTTCCAAACTCAATGACACCGTGGTTTTAACCGTCAGTAAAGACCTCCCCTTTGCCCAGAAGCGTTGGTGCGGACTAACAGGGGCGACGGCGGTGAAAACCTTATCCGATTATCGCAGTAATTTCGGAGAAAACTATGGTGTGCTGATTAAGGGCTTAAATCTTTTGGCCCGCAGTATTTTTGTCATTGATCAAAACGGTAAAATACGCTACACCCAGTTAGTTAAAGAAGTGGCTTCGGAGCCAAACTACGATGAGGTTTTAAGAGCGGTAAAATCAATATCGTAGGGGCGAACCGTCGGTTCGCCCGTACATCAATAGGCCCCCGTTGCGGGCCAAAGGAGATGATTTATGGCTTATACATTACCCCAATTACCTTATCCTTACAATACTTTAGAACCACATATCGATGCGCGTACCATGGAAATTCATCACACCAAGCACCATCAGGCTTATATCAACAATGTCAATAATGCTATCAAAGGCAAAGCGGATCTGGAAGCCAAGACCGTTGAGGCCTTGATTGCGAATTTAAACGCGGTGCCGGAAGACATTCGTACGGTGGTCCGCAATAATGCTGGCGGCCATGCCAATCATTCCTTATTTTGGACAGTGATCGGCCCCAAATGCGGTGGCACCCCGATTGGCAAAGTGGCAGAAGATCTCCAAAAACAATTCGGCTCCTTTGAGGCCTTTAAAGAAAAATTTGCCGCTGCCGCCACAACTCGATTTGGAAGTGGCTGGGCTTGGGTTTCTGTCACCAAAGACGGCAAATTAGATGTTTCTTCTACGGCCAATCAAGACAATCCTCTGATGGAAGGGAAAATTCCTATTTTAGGCATTGATGTTTGGGAACACGCTTACTATCTTCTGTATCAAAACCGCCGGGCTGATTACATTGCTGCTTTTTGGAATGTCGTCAATTGGTCGGAGGTCGACAAACGTTACAGCGCCATTACAAAATAATAACAAAAGTTTATTGACGCAGGTTAGTTTGTTAACTACTATATCTAGCGTTATCAATCAAAAAGATACATATATATAGTGTGTTATGGAGACAACTCTGGAAGAGCTGTCCGTACATTTATAAGGAGGTTAAGCCGATGTCTGCTTCCGCTACCAGCCCCAACACCTTCGACATCAAGGTTCAAAAACGTAACGGACAAATCATTGAATTTGTTCCTCATCGGATTATGTATGCGGTGGCCAATGCTTTCAAAGAACAGCTGG
>JAHFGE010000137.1:0-3197 GCA_023247575.1 Candidatus Omnitrophota bacterium
TTGTTGAACCGTTGTTTCACTGATGACACATTCATGATACATCATTTTTCCGCAAAGCCAAGATAATTTATAAAATTTCTGGCAGGGCACGGTCCCAAACAGAGATTGACAAATCCTTGTCCATGGATTAATTTAGCTATCACCATGCCTGCCATCCGAAAAATCCCCAGCCGGCATCAGCCCAAGGGTTTTAAGATTCTCTATGAAGACCGGGACCTGATCGTCGGCGACAAAGCCCCCGGGTCTTTGGCGGTCGCGGCGCTGTGGAACAAAGAGGATACGGTTCATTCGGCCCTCAATACTTATGTCCGCAAAGGCAGCGCCCGGTCAAAAAAATGCGTCTTTGTCGTCCATCGGCTGGACCAGGCCACCTCCGGGGTCATGATCTTCGCGAAAACCCTGCAAGCGCAGATTTTTTTAAAAGATAATTGGAACACGACCCAAAAGATATATTACGCGGTCGTCCACGGACGGCTCGCGCAAAAGGCAGGGACGATCTCCAGCCATCTCATCGAAGATGAGGACTATTGCGTGCGCTCGACCTTTGACAGCGCCAAAGGCAAATTGTCCCACACCGCCTATACCGTGATCAAAGAGACTGAAAAATTCAGTTTATTGAAAATTGATCTTTTGACCGGCCGGAAGAACCAGATCCGCGTCCATTTGGCCGACCTGGGGCATCCGGTGGTGGGCGACGACAAATACGGCAAGAGTGATCCCCTCCACAAACGTTTGGCGCTGCACTCCCAGTCGATCTCTTTCACGCACCCTTTTAGCGGCCAGCGCCTGACCTTCACCGCGGAAGTTCCCGGATATTTTGCCGGTCTCGTCGGTCCATGGGCGTCATCGGTCCACAGCTAAAAACATTTAACGCGGCCTTGTTTGCCATGATTCCCGTTTGAGGAAAAGTCGAAGGCGGGTCGCGTACAGGCTTGACATCCGTAAAAGGTTTTATTGTGTTGCGAAAGGGGTTTGATTATATAATTTCAGCGATACGAGGCGAAATTTGAATTGTCGTCTTTTCAGGAGAGGAAACGGGAGATGTTGATGTGAAGAAGATTTTGATCATCGAAGATGACCCGGAACTCGTTTTTTTATTAAAGCGTTGCCTGGAATGCGGTGGTTATCGGGTTATAACCGCTGGCGACGGCGAAGATGGTTTTTCGAAATTTATAAAGGGACGACCAGAACTGGTCATCCTGGACCTCGGGCTGCCGAAGATCTCCGGCTATGAGGTCGCGCGCAAGATACGCAGAGAGCGGGAGGATAAAACGCCGATACTTATGCTGACGGGTAGAAGCGAGGACGCGGACAGGATCATCGGCAGGGTAAAGGGGGCGGATAAATATATGACAAAGCCCTTCGAGCTGGAAGAATTGTTGAAGGAGGTCAGGTTTCTTCTCAAGGAATAAACAGGGTCAAAGAAAAGGGGCAGGTGCTTCGGGGCAGCTGCCGGGAATTCAGATCGTGACCGGCCGGTTCCAATCGCCGGGGTGGAAAAGGGCGCTGGGCCCATTTAATCAAGATGCGAATAGAAATTTTTGCTTTATGCGATGCAGCAACCGGCGATCTTGGGAAACTTAGTATGCTTGGTGCGTTTGATACGATGGGGGCACCCAAGACCCCGGTGGTCCATCCTCAATGCGCCATTGCTTTGAGAGTACGATTTGAAAGGGTTGAACGAGGAGAGCATAAAGTAGTGGTTCATTTTGTTGATAGCGATGGGAAGAAGGTCATTCCTTCTGCGCAGGGAACCATCACCATGAATTTCTCCGATGAACAAAGTTCTGGTTCGGCAAATTTGATCCTGAACATTCAGGGATTAAAGCTGGAGAGATTTGGAGAGTATGCGATCGATCTGGCGATTGATGGGCAACAGAGGGCCTCATTGCCGCTTTTTGTAAAGGAACGTAAATAATATAAAACCGGGGAAGAGGCAGGATAAATGGTAGGTTAAGTGGGCGATGGGCTTGCCCCGCTTCTCGACAATCTTAAAAATGTCAGGCTGGCGAAAATCGGCGAGGGAGGCAATCATGAAAAGAATATTAAACCGGCAGGGGATGGCGTTTCTTTCGATTATGTTGGCGCTGCTTGTTATCGGCCTGATGTGTTATTTCGCTTTCCGAAGCACTAAAAAGAACCCCGACACCGCGAATAAAAGTTTTATCGAAGGCGCGGGCGTGGATACCTCCAGCTACAAAGGCATCCTGGACAGCACCAGGAAAGTGATCAAGGCCGCGGAGGCGACCCGGGCGCAGTGAAGGGTGGCAGTGGTAAGCGATATGATCAATAAAATTAAAGAAATGGTGCATCGATCCCTGATCAGTGGGAAGATTCCCTCCCGAAGGGAGCCTGTGGGTCGCTTGAAAATAGCTCGAAATCTTCCGCACCAGGTCTCGGTGTTGCCACCCATGATCAGGTTCGACAAAAAATAAGTTTCTGTCGAAACCTATGGGTGGCCGGTGGCAGGATTGTAGTAAGACGATGGCAAGCTTGGCGGAGGCGATCGTTGGGGTTGATTAAGCAATAGACAGGAGAAGAAATGGTGAATTCAGTAAAACTGAGACAAATGTTGAACAAGGTGCCAGAGGTGACTATTTACTTCTGGATTATCAAGATTTTGTGTACTACGGTTGGCGAGACAGCGGCAGATTATCTGAATCTGACGCTTAATTTCGGACTGACCGGCACCTCTGTTGTCATGAGCGCACTGCTCGCCGTTGTCCTATTCTTCCAGTTCAAAGTCAGGAAATACATCCCTTCGATTTATTGGCTTGCGGTTGTTTTGATAAGTATCGTCGGTACATTAATTACAGATCATCTTACGGACAATCTTCATATTCCACTTGAGTTGACCACTATAGTTTTCTCAATCCTGCTTGCCGTGGCATTCATCATCTGGTATGCATTGGAGAAAACTCTATCGATTTGTTCCATCGATACTCTGCGCAGAGAGGCATTTTACTGGCTCGTAGTCCTTTTCACCTTTGCGCTAGGTACAGCAGCTGGAGATCTCACTGCCGAGAAGTTTGAAATAGGTTATTTAAAATCGATCTATATATTTGGTGCAATCGCCATTGCCGCTATTGCCTATTACAAGATGAGAGGAACTGTTGAACATAAAAATGAATCCGTACATGCAATTGTTGTTTTTTGGATTGCCTATATCTTTACCCGTCCACTGGGAGCTTCTATTG
>JAHFGE010000137.1:3207-3946 GCA_023247575.1 Candidatus Omnitrophota bacterium
ATGCGGATGGAGGTCTTGGTCTTGGAGTCACAGTAACGAGCGCGCTTTTTCTTGGTGCGATTTTGGGGCTGGTTATTTATTTGACCGTAGCCAAAAAAATAATTCACAGTCGTTTTGATAAGCTGGTTCCGGTTGGTTTTATTTGTCTCGTTGGGGTTGTTGGTTTTATTTGTTTAAACTCAAATTTATTTTATAAGCCGAAAACAGTGGCGCTTGCTCAGAACAAAAAGTCAATGTCGCCATTAGGCGATCTGACCCCTTTTATAAATATTGCAGAAGATAGCCTTAAGCTTGTAGAGGCTAATGATCTATCAAGAGCTAGAATTCGAATAAAAGATCTCGAGATCGCATGGGATGAGGCAGACGCAAAACTTCGACCTATGAATACTGATGTTTGGGCATCCGTCGATCTATCTATCGATAAGGTTCTCACAAAATTGCGTGTGAATAAGCCTGATAAGGGTGCTTGCATGGTTGCATTAAAAGCTTTTATCGAAAAATCTAAAGAATTCTCTAAATAAAGCGATAGCGAAAGTTCCGGGAAAAAGTTCCGAAAAGACGGGGACACGTACGAATTAAGTGGTCAAAGTTGATATGATTGATAAGATTCAAAATAAAGTCGCACCGAATCCTAAGCAGCGGTCAGATTTGTCGCCCCAAAGCGGCTCCAAATCTGCCTCGCTAGGCTTCGGTGTTGACACCCATGATCAGGTTTCGACAAAAAATAAGTTTTTGTCGA
>JAHFGE010000138.1 GCA_023247575.1 Candidatus Omnitrophota bacterium
TGTCTGCAACAAAGCCGTCACCATGCCCATACACTTTTTACGGCCTAAGAAAACCCGCACGCGTTGGCCTGGCGCTGCCTGGGATTCTAAGGAAGGCGGGATTAAATAATCGAAAGGACCATCGATGGGTAAATCGAAGACAACTTGAGCGATCATGATCGTTTACTCAGGACTGAATGAGCGAAATAATATCTCGTACCGCATTGGGTTTAGACAAAGCCTCCAGCTTCTGGCGCAGAGCCTCATAAGCTTGCGGGGAAGAGCTTAAATCATCAATTTTCCCGACAATATCCCTCAAAGAACCTTGGTCCCAGGCGGCCTGGTATTTCTTGAGGACATTGATATTGCCAGTTTCCTGTCCGGGAATAGCGCTAAAAAAAATCATGGGTAATTTCTTCACCAAAGCCTCGGCAATGGAAAGCCCGCCGGGTTTAGTGACTATACAATCAGCCGCGGCCATAAGTTCATGCATGTTGCCAACCAAACCGAAGACATGCACGCGGCCTGCCCCGCTTCTTGCCCCGCCATGTGGCGGGGCAGCGTGGCCTGCAGCTCTCACTTGAAGGCGTTCATAGAGACGGCGGTTATTGCCACACACGATCAACAGTTGATATCCCTGCAATAAATCAACCAAGTCTTCTATAGGGCCCATGCCAAAAGAGCCTGTGGCCACCAGAACAGTAAAGAGATCGGCATTGATTTTTAGACGCTGGCGGATCAACGGACGATCCGTCATGATCGCAAATTTCTCATCGGTAGGGATACCCGTCACAAATACGCTCTGAGGATTAATCCCAAAATTCACGATTTTTTCCTTTGTGTACTCACAAGCGGCCGTATAGACATCAATCCCTTGATTAATCCAAATAGGATGCGCGTCAAAATCGGTCACGACGCAAATGACTTTGGATTTAATCTGTCCCGTACGCTTTAAATAAGAGCTGACCTCCGCGGGCATAAAATGTGTTGTCATGATGACATCAAAATACTCTTGTTTTAAAAATTTAACCAGGGCTTGGGTATTGATGGCATTATAATATCGACGGACAAGGCTCAAGAGAGGCCGCAAAAAAGGAATATTGAAAAGCAAAAAGCAAGCCTGCCATAGCCACGGCATCTTGGTAACTAAAAAAACATAAATCTTAGGGTAAGAAGCTTTAAAAAAAAGATTGGTGTAGTCGAGGGCATCGACTAAATGGGCCTGGTGGGTCGTATGACGTAAAAGGCCATTATAAACGGCCTCTGCCGCTTTCTTATGCCCGGCTCCTGCCGTTGTGTGAATGACCAGAATTTTCATACTCAATAATTTTAGCTGCGGCCTTTAAATCTTTCACAATAAAATCAGGTTTAACTTTCCATTGGCGTAAACTGCGGAGATTGTCCCGGCCACAGAGCACGAAAATCGTCTTGCATCCGGCCCTGTGACCTGTAGCAATGTCGCCTTGCGAATCACCGACAAAGAAAGCTTTCTGCGCATGGGCAATGGTTTTATGGAGCGATTTCAATGCTTTTTTGAGAAGTCCTATGCCCGGCTTGCGGCAATCGCAACCAGCATCGGCACGATGAGTGCAGTAAAAACTTTTATGAATTTTCCCGCCGGCTTTCTCGACATTCCTCCTCATGTAGGCATCAATACGCTGTAATTTCTGCAGCGAATAGATCCCCTTACCCACACCGGCCTGATTGGAAATAACAAAAAGTTTATAGCCAGCTTGTGTCAACTGACGAATGGCTTGTAAAGAACCTAGAATGAAATGGAACTCTCTGATTTTGGTGACATAGCTGCCATAGCCGGGGAATTGATTGATGACACCATCGCGATCTAAAAATATAATCTTCATATTTTTGGCCTGTACGGGCCGAGCATGCTCGGCCCCTACATAGGAATTATTCCTTAATCCCTTTTCTAATCTCCCAATACTTCGCATAGCTCATGATTTGATAAAGTGAAGCGTAAAAAGCTATCATAAAACCGATGAACCCATCCTTATACCCTCTTTTACCAATGAAGTGTCTGAAAAAACGGTCAATGGTGCGCCATAACGCAGTACCGGCGGACATATGTCGTCCGGTTTCCACCCATTTTTTGGCTTCCAAAGTGGTCTGACGATTTAAGCTGGCTAAAAAATGCTCAAAATCCGGATAACCTTTATGAATGATATCTTTGGTTAAATGTCCTGTATCCCCTTGTAAAAAAACCCGTGGATGTACTCCCTCTTCCTCATATTTAAACCGACTCTTCATAAAAAGGCGCAGTTTGCCAGCTGGATACCAGCCAGAGTGTTTGACCCAGTACTTACCGATAAAATTACGTAAAGGAATGGAAAAAGCATGAAATTGAGTCATCGGTAAAGTAGCCGTGATCTCCTCACGTAACTGGGGAGAAACCTTTTCATCAGCATCCAGGCTCAATATCCATTCATTCTTGGCTTGCGCATAAGCCCAGTTACGATGCCTGCCCTCATTGTCCATTTTACGATGAAAAACTTTACTGGCAAATTCACCTGCGATAGCCACTGTCCGATCGGTGCTTTCATCATCAACCACCACAATTTCATCCACCCAATCAGCCACACTTTTTAAACAGTCGGCGATGTTACGTTCTTCGTTTTTGGTGATGACGACGACGGATAAAGGGATTTTATTCATAAGAAATTTCCACGTACGGGCCGAGCATGCTCGGCCCCTACAGGGACATTTTTAACGCTTCTACTACCATCTCAATTTGCTCTTTGCTCATATGAGGAAACATCGGCAGGCTCATGATTTCATCGGCCACGGCCTCGGCTACCGGGAAGCTCCCTTTTTTGTACCCTAATTCACTGTAAGCTCCCTGCAAATGTAAAGGAATCGGATAATGGATAAGCACACTGACGCCCTTAGCATTCATGGCCTCAACGACTTTGTCACGATGAGGTACGCCTGCCTGTCCCTGCCTCGCCGGCAGGCGGGCGGCAGGCAGGCGTACCGCAAAGGTTTGATAAACGTGGGTGCGATCAGGTTTTAACAAAGGTGCAACGACCCCTTGAAGGCTTTTGAGAAGCTCTCCATAATATTGGGCATTTTTTGCGCGCATGTTATTCCATTCATTCAAATGAGGCAATTTGGCATTAAGGATGACCGCCTGCAAAGTATCCAGACGTGAATTATGCCCTTTAATTTTATGTTCATAACGGCCTATTCTTCCGTAATCCCGCAGCATCCGTGCTTTTTTATAAATGGCCCTATCATTAGTAACAATCATGCCGGCATCCCCGCAGGCACCCAAACCTTTGGTGGGGTAAAAACTAAAACAGGCCACGTCCCCTAAAGAACCAGCTCGATGACCTTGGTAGGTGGCGCCATGGGCCTGCGCCGCATCTTCTACAATTTTAATACCGTGCTGGCGCGCAATAGCGGTAATCTCCTTCATGTTGGCAGGTTGTCCATAAATGTGCACAGGAATCACTGCTTTTGTTTTTTTGGTAATGGCCTTTTCAAAAGATTTTTGGTCTATGTTATACGTATCTGGCTCAATATCTGCAAAAACAACCTTGGCTTCGCAAAATGACACACACAGGGCGGTTGCAATAAAAGTATGCGCCGGTACAATGACTTCATCTCCTGGCTTTATGTCCAATGCTGAAAGGGCTAAATACAAAGCGTCTGTTCCAGAATTGACCCCTACCCCATAAGCACAATCGCAGTATTTGGCAAAAGCGCCTTCGAACTCCACGGCTTCTTGGCCCAAAATATAATCACCTTTTTTAAATACTTTTTTAAAACCGGTGTCGACCTTACTTTGGATAATACTGTTCTGATCCTTAAAATCAATAAATGGGACGCTCATAGCAACCTTTCTATTTTAACGTGAGCTGGATTCCTCCCCCTTGATGGGGGAGGTTAGGTGGGGGTGAAACAGGTCAATTTACCTATTTCCCCACTCCCTAACCCTCCCCTCCGAG
>JAHFGE010000046.1 GCA_023247575.1 Candidatus Omnitrophota bacterium
ACGCATACAATTCATTATCGTACAGTAAAAAGACGCATTTGAAATTCTTGTTGATGCCATGCATCAGATGCTTGCCTCCGGTACTTAAAGCATCACCGTCACCGGAATGCACGAATATATTCAAATCTGGACGAGTCAAGGCCAGGCCTAAAGCAATGGTGATTGGCCTGCCATGAATAGCATGCACCCCATAGGTATTAAAATAATTGGGAGCGCGGCCTGAACAGCCAATACCGGAAACATTGACGGTCATGGCCGGCGCCAATTGACGCTCGACAATAAAACGCTTTAAGCCCATGATAACCCCAAAATCGCCGCAGCCGGCGCACCAACGGGGATTCTCGGTCTGCAGATCTTTAATGGTGACAGGGCTTTTAGATTGTTCCACTGTTGGTACACTCATTTGGAAAGCACCTCCTTGATCCTTCTTAATATCACTCGAGGACGAATGGGACGGCCTGTAGCCTGGGCAATCAAAGGCTGTGCATCCACCAGGGTCTCAGATCTTAACAATAAGGCCAATGGCGAAGGTTTGAGGTTATCACCATAAGCGATTTCCGCCGTCATGATTCTTTTATACTTAGCAAAAATCTCTTTAAGCATGAGCGGCAAGGGATACACAATACGCAAATGCATGCCCGCTGCTTTAATACCTTCCTTACCTGCTAAAGCAATGGCTTCTTCTAAGGCCCCGCGGGTAGAACCCCAACCGATCACTAAGATATCACCAGAAGCCGGGCCAAACATCTCCGGTTTGGTCAAGGCCCGACGGACATGATGCACTTTTTCATTGCGAATTTCATGGGAGCGATGATTCGTACTGGAGTAATAATTCACTCGTCCCTCTTTATCCGTATTTAAACCTGTCACCCGGCGCATATCCCCTGGCGTTCCCGGGGTCGATTGTATGGTACGTACCATTTCAATATCATTGGGCAGACGATGGATATGGAAACGCTCTAACACAAAATCCGGAATTTCAGTCACACCATTCATCTGTACTAATGGTGGTTCGGTAATAACCTTGTAGCTGTTGGCGGTCTGGAAATCACTCATAATAAATACCGGCAAACGCAATTTTTCCGCCAGATAGCGAGCGAGATGCGGAGCATAAAAACAGTCGATCACATTAGACACGCTGATGACGATTTTACTGTAGTCTCCGTGACTGCCAAAAATTACCGCCGGCAAATCCGATTGTTCGGTTTTGGTAGGCATTCCCGTCGAAGGACCAGCGCGCTGTACATCAACGATCACAATGGGAATTTCAGCCGATTGGGCAAACCCTATAAATTCCTGCTTTAATGACAACCCTGGACCAGAAGTACAGGTCACGGCGGGAACCCCTCCAAAATAGGCACCGATCGCTGTTCCAATGGCGGCGATTTCATCCTCAGCCTGATGCACGATGCCGCCGTAGGAAGGAAATTCTTTGGCCAGCGTATGCATGATGGACGAAGCGGGGGTAATAGGATAACCAGAGAAAAGCTTGTAGCCGGCATCAATGAATCCCATGCTCATCGAGGTGTTGCCATCGATGAGAATTTTTTCTCCTTTGCCTGGGACATTGGCCACTTCAATTCTAAAGAATACTTTTTCTTTGGCCAATTGATAGCCATGATGATAAAGAGTAATATTTTTCTCCATAACTTCCGGTTTTAACTTTTGACCAAAGGTCTTTTGAATCTCCTTTTTAACAATCTCCTCATCCATATTGTAGATGTAGCTGAGCATCCCTAAATAATAAAGATTCTGACCCTTGCCGCCGAGCTCTCTAACGATGGTTTTGGAAGTTTCATCGACCTGGAAAGGAATAACACTCAAACCTTCTTTGGCGCAGCGCTTGAGCACTGTTTCATAAGAATCGGGGTTGGCTTCTTTGTCTCCCATGTCCAACAAAATGATACATTTGTTGTTGTACTCTTTATCTTCCAGACGGCGGCCAAGCACAATTTCATGAGAAGCCAGGATTAAATCTGTGTCATTACCAATATTAGTGACATCAAAATCGGCCAAACGCATAATAACACCCGAAAGCGCCGCCTGAGTTCTGGGGGGCGGCGCAATTTCCGCCGGAATCATGGGCTCGACATAAATGTATTTGCCCATGGCTACAAAGGCACCTAAAAGAATATCGCCGGCTTTTTGAGCACCGAAGCCGGCGTCCATCAGTAGTTCAAACCTGGTAACCGATCGTTTCTCAAGGGACATACTTAAATCCTTCTTTCTTATTTTTTGAAAGTTTTTTTACTATAAACACTGCTCGAGACTTTGGCAAGTTAAAAATCTATGATTTTAGCGGTTCGACTTCGCTCACCACTAGTGCAGGGCGCAAATCTTTGAGGTCTTTGATGGCCGCCTTGGTAGAGACGAGGTATGGTTCGACTACGCTCACCACAGGTTGCCTCGTCTCTACGAGAAGATCATCAATATTAACATCCGATTTAATTTCAAAACCAGCATCTTTAATCATCTGCAAAGTCCTGGCATTAGAGGATCCTTTCGTGTTTAAGTAACCTTGCAAAAACAGGGAATTGGCCGGATAGAGCGCCAAAATTTCCATGTTGCGCAAATGAATTTCCCGCCCGGCCCCTATCCGGATTTCCGCCTGGGGGTTTAAAAAACGAAACAAGCACAACACTTTTAAACAAAACTCCGGTGTCAGTCCTTGAGGCACTGACAACTGGTTGCCATCAATAGGAACTAAAAAATTTACCGGTAGTGACTCCACCTTTAAAGATCGAAGCCGCTTGGCTGCCTCTATGATATCGTTATGGCTTTCGCCCATACCAACGATCACACCGGAACACAAATGTATCCCTGCTAAACGGGCGGCTTGCAAGGTGTTAAGTCGATCAGCGAAGGTATGCGTTGTACAAATACGGGGATAGAAACCTTCAGAAGTATTTAAATTATGATTAAGCTGGTCAAGCCCGGCTTTTTTAAGCTCAAGAGCGCCTTCAGGGGTGACCAATCCTGTGGATACACAAATTTCTTGACAAGGATATTCTTCTTTAATTTTACGGATTAAACCAGACAACCGTTTAATGCGCGCCGGTAAAGCACCGCGGCCGGCATAAACCATGCAATAGCGAAAAGCTCCCTTCGCATAAGCCTGACGGGCCTCCTCCAGCATTTCCTCGTCGGATTTTAAACCGTACTCTTGAATATCCGCTTGAGAAGATTTGGCCTGGGCGCAATAATGGCAGTCCTCCTGACAATGTCCGTTCTGGGCATTATTGATAATATGGATGATCACTTCTTTGCCGCGATAATGCTGGCGCACGGTATAAGCGGCATTGATAAGCGGCAGAAGCTCAACCTGCCTGTCCGGCAGGCAGGTCTGGCTGTCGGTCAAAATCCGCTGACAAAGGGCGTCCTCCAACTGGTGACCGGTCATGCTTCGATGGATTAAGTCGTCATAAAATTTTTGGTTCATTAAGAATAGATATTATGTATCTAATTTTTAATTTGTCAATCGTTCAGCTAAAATTCCAATTTGCGATTGATTGCTTGACTCTTGAATATGTTTTGTTACATTAAGAACATGCTCATAGGTATCCTTAAAGAAATTCATCCCGGCGAAACAAGGTGTGCGTTTCTTCCTTCTTCCGTCGATCGTCTGGTTAAAAAAGGCGCGCAGATAGCCGTAGAGGCCGGATTGGGAGCCACGATCGGTGTGAGCGATGAAGAATATAAAAAAGCCGGGGCATCCATCGACGCCCGTACCCATATTCTTAAAAACGCTGATATTATTTTACGCCTGCGCAAACCTCCTCTGGAGGAAATCGCCCAGCTTAAAAAGGGGTGTATTCACATCAGTTTCCTCGATCCCTTTCATGAAAAATCTCTGGTGGAAGAATTGGCTAAAAAGTACATCAGTGCACTTTCCATGGAAATGATTCCCCGTACCACGCGAGCCCAAAAAATGGATGCCTTAAGTTCCCAGGCCAACCTGGCTGGCTACGTGATGGTCATTTTAGCGGCCCAGCGTTTACCCAAAATCTTTCCATTGCTCATGACTCCTGCTGGGACCATTCAACCAGCTCGCGTGTTTGTCATTGGCGCCGGAGTGGCGGGCTTGCAGGCCATTGCCACGGCCAAACGCCTAGGGGCCCGGGTTGAAGCTTTTGATACTCGCCCTGTCGTTAAAGAACAAGTGCAATCACTGGGCGCCAAATTTGTTGAAATCGATTTAGGCGAAACCGGTCAAACCGCTGGAGGGTATGCCAAAGCACTGACCCCCGAACAACTGGAAAAACAGCGTCAAGGCATGGCCAAGGTCTGTGCCCAATCCGATGTGGTCATTACCACCGCCCAGCTTTTTGGCCGTAAAGCTCCTGTTGTCCTCACTAAAGATATGGTCGCTCAAATGAAATCTGGAAGCATTATTGTCGATATGGCGGTTGAAAGCGGCGGTAACGTAGAAGGTTCCAAGGTCAATGAAGAAATTACGACGGCCAACGGGGTACGCATTATTGGTTTAGCTAATTTACCAGGCCTGGTCGCTGTCCATGCGTCCCAAATGTATTCAGCCAACCTGCATAACCTGCTGGAAGAATACTGGGATCAAGATAGCAAGACTTTTAAACTCAACACCGACGATGAAATTATCAAGGGCGCTTTAATAACGCATGGTGGACAAATTGTTAATGAGCAGCTTAAAAAATAATTTGTCATGCCCGAATGTATTTATCGGGCATCTAGTTATTGCCTATTGCTAGATCCCCGACTAAAACATTCGGGGATGACATATTGTGGAGGATATTTATGGAACTGATCTATCTCTTATTCATCTTAGTCCTTTCCGTATTTTTAGGATTCGCCCTTATTTCCCGCGTCCCTCCCCTTTTGCATACACCTCTAATGTCTGAAGCGAATGCTATCTGTGGAATTATTGTGGTCGGTGCCTTGATTGCCGCCGGAGCCCAGGCTAACAGCACCTTGACCATCATCCTGGGAACATCGGCGGTTGCCCTGGCCACCTTCAACGTGGTGGGCGGTTATTTGGTCACCGATCGCATGCTTAAAATGTTTAAGAAAAAGGATTCAACCAAATGAGTATGGAATTCTTGGCCAATTTTGTCTACATCCTAAGCTCTGTCTTGTTTGCCTTTGGTCTAAAATTTTTAGGCTCGCCTGTAACCGCCCGCTGGGGAAATATCCTTTCCGCCTTAGGGATGTTGTTGGCGGTGGTGGCCACTCTGGTTAGCGGACACATCGTCAGTTTTCAATGGATTCTCATTGGAATCATTGTTGGGGCAACCCTAGGGGCCCTGGTGGCCCTCAAAGCCGCCATGACGCAAATGCCGCAAATGATTGCCCTGCTGCATGGATGCGGGGCACTGGCCAGCGTCTTTGTCGCTTGGAGCGCCTACCATGTGCACGGGGCCGGTGATTTAACCAATACCATTACTCTTTATTTATCCATTGTCATCGGCGGTCTTACCTTTACCGGAAGCGGCATTGCCTGGGGAAAACTAAGCGAAAATTTGCCTGGCAAACCTATCCTTTTTGCCGGCCAGCGCCTGGTCAATATGGGATTAATTGTTTCTATTTTCATTTTGGGCGTTTTCTTTATCCTCAACCCCGCCCAGTATCATTTATTTTTAACTATTCTTGTCTTGTCTCTATTTTTTGGCATTTTCCTGATTATTCCCATTGGTGGCGCCGATATGCCGGTGGTGATTTCCGTCTTAAACAGCTACTCAGGGGTGGTCGCCTGCACCACAGGTTTCGTGATTCACAATACGCTGTTGATTGTGGTGGGCTCCATCGTTGGTGCTAACGGAATGATCCTCAGTATTATTATGTGCAAAGCCATGAACCGCTCCATCACCAATGTCCTGTTTGGTGGGTTTGGAGCCGTCATCCAAAGACAAGGCCCTGGCGAGAAAAGACAAGCTAAGTCCATTTCGGTAGAAGACGCGTTTTTGATTTTGGAAAATGCCAAATCCGTAGTAATTATTCCCGGCTATGGTTTGGCCGTGGCTCAAGCCCAGTATGCCGTGCGGGAATTGGGAGAATTTTTGGAAAAAAATGGCTGTGATGTCAAATATGCCATCCACCCGGTGGCTGGCCGTATGCCCGGGCACATGAATGTCTTGCTGGCTGAAGCCAACGTCTCTTATGATCAGTTAATGGAAATGGATGCCATCAACCCCTTGATGGACAATGTGGATGTGGCTATCGTTATCGGTGCCAATGACGTGGTCAATCCAG
Source organism: Candidatus Omnitrophota bacterium (assembly GCA_023247575.1). Lineage (GTDB taxonomy): Bacteria > Omnitrophota > Gorgyraeia > Zapsychrales > Fredricksoniimonadaceae > JACQCF01. The sequence continues at coordinate 6,223 of JAHFGE010000046.1, forward strand.
CGGCCCGTCATGATAAATCCAGCCCCATTTATGGTATGCCAATCATCAATGCCGATAAAGCCAAGACCGTCTTTGTGATCAAACGCTCTATGGCCACCGGCTTTGCCGGCATTGAAAATGACCTCTTTTATGACGATAACTGCCGCATGATCTTCGGGGACGCCAAACAAACCGTACAGGCGCTGGTTGCCGAATTCAAAACCAGCCAGCATTAACAGCACTATCTCCTGTTGAATGTTGATTTGATCACCAGTAAAAAAACTGCTGGTGGTCTTTTTGGAAGATTCTCTCGACTTCATCTAAAACTTGCTCCACTGTGACACCATCGGGGTCAAAAAGATAGACCCCTTTGTCAGATAAAGGCCTCCAGCGCTGCGGGTTAATTCCACGCTGGTTGCGCATAAACAGCGAAATCACATGAATACCTAGCGCTGCAGCAATATGCACTGGCCCGGAATCATTGGAGATTAACAGCCGGCATCGCCTTAAGAAACTTACTGTCTGAGCCAAAGAAGTCTGCCCTGTTAAATTTAAAGGTTTTTCGCGGGTCGCCTGGATGATTTCGCCTGAACGTTGTATGGTAGCTGCTGATCCTATTAAAACGATTCCCATATGATAACGCGTTTGCAAAGCATCAATAAGCTGGGCAAAATGTTCAAGGGGCCAACACTTGGCCGGATCGCTAGAGCCGGCGTGAATGGCGATCATCTCTTCGCCACTGATCCCCTGTGAAGAAAGCCAATGATCGGCCCAATCTTCCGCCTCTTTGTTGACTGGCACAAAAAAATCATAATTTGCATTTTCAATACCTGTAGCTTTAAGAACATCCAAGCAGTATTGGGCTTCGTGTTTTTGACCCTGGCAACGAGAATCTTGAACGGGAAAAGTCAACAGAAACCCATACTTCTCATTCTTATAACCAATGCGCCTGGGAACCCCCGCTAAAAAGCAGGCCAAATTATAACGGCGTTTGGTGTGGAAAATAAATGCGGCATCGAACTTGCCAGAACGAATATCACGCACCAGCCTGAAGAACCCCAGTCCTCCTTTGTGTATGCCTTGCCGCTCATCCATTAAAATTTCATCTAAATAAGGATTCCCTTCCACTAAATCCCTGGTTGCCGGAGTTATCAAAATAGTGATATGCGCCATAGGATAAGCTTGACGCAAAGCTTTGATCGCGGGGGTGGTTAAAACCACATCCCCGATGCGATCGGTACGCACGATCAGAATCTTATCTAATTTGTTCATTAGATTCCCACGGGCAAGCCCATGGTCCTTTAAATATGTGGTGAGCGAGTGTAACGAGTCGAACCATAAACTTCCCTGAATGCCTCCAGAACATCCTGCTGAGTAATAGCGCCCATACACTGATGTGGAATAGATAATTGAGGGGCCAGGCAGCGCTGACATTGGTCATTGCGACGAACAACTTTAAAAACCCTGCTCCAGGGGCCAGACTGCTGCGGATCCGTAGGCCCAAAAAGGGCCACCAATGGTTTATTCAAATAGCTAGCGATATGCATAGGGCCGCTGTCATGGGCAATAACGATTTTTGCCTTTTGAAGTAAGGCAACTGTTTGGCCTAGGTCAGTGCATCCAGCTAAATTAAGCACAGGAGTATGGACTTGACAACTCATAGATTCAAGAATTCCCTTATCAACTTCAGAACCAATCAAAACAACTTTTAAACCATACTTGGAGGTAATGGTATTGATAAGCCCAACAAACTCATCCGCTGGCCATGTCTTGGCCGAATCTGCTGCATTGGGGGCGATGACGGCAAAAGCAGAATTCCATCCTAAAAAGGGCTTCAGCAATGCTTCCACAAAAATCTTATCATCTTCAGATGCAGCGATAGCCAAAGGCGGAGCAGGCCCCGACGGTACCGTCGGGGCAGGATTTGGATCAAAATCATACAAGGACCGTAAGCGATTTAAATGACGATCTTTTAAATGTACGGGCTCTACCTGGAATGGTGAAGCCGGCGGTGTCAGCCATTTGGGCCACAAAAAATAACCTATCATGGAGTTGCGTAAATCAACAATCGTATCGTAATGATACCGTCTTAAACTTAAATTCCATTGGGCTCGTTGTAAAAAATTCCATTTTTTGTCAAAAATATGGACCTGATGAATACGGGGATTGTTTTTAAAAAGGGATACGGCTTTGGGGCCAACCACCAGGGAGAGCTTAGCCTGAGGGAAATCCCTTAAAAGAATATCGATCACAGGGGCCGTTAGTACGACATCACCAATACTGCTTAAGGTAATGACCAGAATATTTTTAACGCAGGAATGTCTGTATAGCCTCGAGAACATCATTGACCGATACCGTTTGCATACAAATATTACTTAAACAGCCTAAATGATAGCAAGGGGCCTTATTGCATCCCACATCTTTAAACAATATCTTAGCTTTTCCTGTGCCCCTGGGGCCCGTAATACCCGGCCTGGTAGGCCCGTAAATCCCAATGACATTGGCTCCCACGCTGTGAGCCAAATGCAAAGGACCACTATCAGAAGAAACCATCACTTCGGCGCGATGATAAAGGGCCAAGGATTGCCCTAAAGTTGTCTCGCCGGCTACCATAATAGCTTGATTGTGGGCTTGCTGATTAAGGCTTTGACAATATTCCACATCGGAATGACTGCCGGATAAAACCACCTTGATTTTAAACATTTCGTAAATGCCTTCAATTAAACGGACAAAATGAAATGGCGGCCAACGCTTTAATTCCCAATTTCCCCCCGCATGAAGCACGACAATTTTTTCTTCAGGTTCAATGCCTTTGGCCCTTAACAGCACATCCAAACTTTCGGCGTCTTTAAGATTAAAATTTAACTCACAAACTCTATCTTTAACCTCCAAACCATAATCTTCCAATACCTTCAAGTAAACATCCAAACGGTGTAGCCCAATATCATTGAAAGCTACAGGATGCGTTAAAAGGTGTTTGTTTTTCGAATACCCTACCCGATGGGAGATGCCCGCCAAATAAACCAACCAAGCCCTGGTAGCGGACCGATGCAAAAGAAAAGCCACATCAAACGCTTGCCGTCGTAAGTTCTGGATTAAAGACCATTTACTCCATGGCCAACGGTGCTTGCCCTTTTCATCGTAAACAATGATATCATCGATCAAGGGACAGAATTCCAACACCTTTTTAACCCGCGGCACACATAAACAACTCACCCGGCTTTTGGGAAAGTTGTGTTTGAGCGCTTTAAAAACGGGGATGGAAAAAACCGCATCCCCCAGCCAATTAATATTAACGACGAGAATATTGTTCACTGTATCCTCTCATTTTGCACTCGTGCTGAGCGAGACCCGCCAAAGGCGGGTCGAGTCGAAGCATAAACTTTTTCTGTTTCCAGGACCATTTGCTCCAAAGAAAAATGTCTAACGATATGCTCCCTGGCTGCCAAACCAACCTGCCTGGCTTGAACGGGATTTTGTAAAACCTGAATAATTTTTTGGCCCAAAGCCCGGCTATCTTGAGCAGGCACAAAAAAACCTGTCTGTCCATCCTCGATTAAATCCACTAACCCTCCTACCTGGGAAGCAATCACCGGCAGCCCGCAAGCCTGGGCTTCCATCACCGATAGCCCCAAGCCTTCCTGACGCGAAGGCATGACAAAAATATCGAAGGCTGGCAGAAGATTGGCGGTTTGATGAACGATGTCTTCAAAACGCACATGGGCCTGCAGTTTTAGACTCTTGGCTTGCGCCTGCAGCTGATGGTGGTGGGGACCTCTACCTACAATCATCAGTAAAACAGATGGGTACTGCTCAATCACCATCGGCATGCAGCTCAGCAAAACATCAATGCCTTTGACTTCTGATAACCTGGCAATAATACCAAGGACAGGTTTACTGTTGATGTTCCACTGCTGGCGTTTCTGCTCTCTTATGTCTTGCGTTGTCAAAACGAACTTAGAGCTATCAATACCATTGGTTATAATATAAACTTTTTTCTGGTCAATGCCGAAATCTTTTTGTAAGTGTTCTGCGACAGGTTGACTGATGGCCACCACGGCCTGTCCCCAATAAAGAAAAAGTCGACGGAAAAAGTGCGGCCTAAAGAAGCCATGGCAAGTCGTTATCAAAGGCTTTCCCGTCAGGCGCGAGAGAAAATGCCCCATCACTTGAGTGACCCTGGTCTGCGCATGGATAATGTCTATATTGTTTTGCTCCATAAATTTCTTTAAACGCCCCAAACCCAAATAAATCCGAAGGTCAATTTCGGATTTGGTACGAAAGCCTAAATTGAAATGCTCCCCGCCCTCAGTTTCTAAAATGTCTTCACAATTGCCTCCAGCGCTGGCAATAAAGACCTGATGCCCTCGACGATGTAAGCCACGATTTAAGTTCAAAAGATAACTGGTGATACCCCCCGTATTAAAATGAGTCGTTAAAAATAAAATGTTCATTTCATCAGTTCCAATATTTTTTGTACCACCTGCTCAGGGGTAATCTGTTTCATGCAGTCATGGGTTTTAATTTTACAGTGCCCCGAGTAACATGGAGAGCATTTTAAATCTCGATGTAAAACTACGGACTTAAGTATCGGAGGCATATGGCGCACCGGGTCGGTGGGGCCAAAAAAAGCAATGATAGGGACCTTCATGGCCGCGGCCACGTGT
>JAHFGE010000006.1 GCA_023247575.1 Candidatus Omnitrophota bacterium
TATGGGGATGATATTGCCTCTGGTCGTATTTTAGCCAATGAATTACGACTGAAATTAGGCGAAGATATCAAAAAATTTATTAGCGCTGGTAAATTGATTATCGGGATTTGCAACGGCTTTCAGATATTGGCCAAGACAGGCATCCTGCCGGGGGTAGGTTTATACGAAGGCCAAGAAGCCACATTATTTCATAACGATTCAGCTAAATTTGAGGATCGCTGGATTCATTTATCAGTTGCCGCAAATCAATGCGTTTGGACAAAACAAATGCCTGCGCAAATTTATTTGCCAGTGGCTCATGGAGAAGGAAAATTTATTCCGCGTGATCCCAAAGTTTTAGATGCTTTAAAAGCCAACGGCCAAATCGTTTTTCATTATTGTACCACCGACGGCAGAAGTCCTGCTTATCCGGACAACCCCAACGGTTCCGTTGAGCATATTGCTGGCATTTGTGATTCAACCGGACATGTGCTAGGATTAATGCCTCATCCCGAACGGCATTTCTTGAGTCATCAGCATCCGTTTTGGACCCGCCTTCGCCAAAGTGCTTCCGCCTTAGGCTCCGGCGGGCAGGCTCAGCTGGATAAGAAAAATAAGTTAGGTGATGGAGCCAAGATTTTTGAGAACGGGATTAACTACGTGAAGTCAAATTTGTTATGAAAACATTTCAAAAGTTCCAGAATAATATAGAGAACATTCCAACCATTACTTCGTGGTATTTGGCGGATTTATCGGAGGCCAAAGGTAAACAAGAGCTCTTTACCAAACAATCTCCTCAAAAATTGAAAGTTTTAAGAGAGCATGCTTTGATTGAAAGCGCTGTTTCATCGAATAGAATTGAAGGTGTATTAGTTGACCAAAAACGTGTAGCAACGGTTGTTTTTGGTAAGACTCATCTCAAAGATCGGGATGAGGAAGAAGTACGTTGTTATCGCACGGCGCTCGACTGGATTCATAAAGAAGGCACACGCATCCCAATTACTGAAAAAACAATTCTCAAATTACACCAAATGAGTCGCGGTGAGATTTGGGATGCCGGGAAATATAAAAGAAAGGATGTAGACATTATTGAAAAATTACCTGGAGGGAAAGAGCGTGTTCGGTTTAAAACGGTAGGACATTCAAAAACCCCTGATTTTATGAATGAACTTGTTGACGACTGGCAAGAAGCTTTGAAAGAGAGAAAAATCCATCCTTTGATTGCCTTAGGGGCGTTTAATCTAGATTTTCTCTGCATTCACCCCTTTAGAGATGGAAATGGACGTATTTCCAGATTGCTGCTTTTGGTTCAATGTTACGTGTTGGGTATCGAAGTTGGCCGTTACATTAGTCTTGAGCGGCTCATTGAGCAAAATAAAGAACGCTATTATGAAACATTACAGCAGAGTTCGCAAGGCTGGCATGAAGGTAAACATGATCCTTGGCCCTACATCAATTATCTTCTTTATGTTCTTAAGACGGCCTATCAAGAATTTGAAAATCGGGTAGGACAGATCAAAAGCCCTCGCGGAGCAAAAACAGAACTTATCACTCAGGCTGTTAAACAACAAGAGGGCGTGTTTCAAGTATCGGATATTCAGCGTAACTGTTCAGGGGCTAGCCTTGATCTTATCAGGCTCACCTTTAAAAATCTGAAAGCACAAGGAGTTATTGATTGTATTGAGCATGGCAAATACGCCAAATGGATGAAAGTTAACCCAAAGCGAAAATCAAAGGGCTAATTGGGTGTAAATGTTTAGCTCTTTGAGAGGATCGGCGAGGTCAAAATTTTATTGTCACCCCCGAATGTTTTAATCGGGGGTCCAGTAAATGGTATTTCTCGTCTGGATTCCCGATAAAAGCATTCGGGAATGACATAATTTCTCTCAATCAGCTAAACAAATACAATTGGGTAGCAACTGTTTTAATTGGGTAATTAATTAGGTAAATGAGAAGGATGGTATAATAAGCATCCAATGGTACAAAGGATGGTATATAGTTGAGCGAAGGTTTTTGAGAACGGGATTAACTACGCCAAGGAAAAGTTATGAGCCAAACTTTAACGTATAAAAAGGCAGGTGTTGATATCGCTAAGGCCAATCGGTTTGTGGAGGACATCAAAGCTATGGCTAAAACCACGACTACAGCCAAGGTTTTAAATCGGCCGCAGTCTTTTGGCGCTTTGTTTGCTTTGGATTTAAAAGGCTATAAGAAACCAGTTCTGGTTTCCTCAACAGATGGGGTTGGGACTAAACTTTTAGTAGCCAATCTCGTCGGTAAACATGATACCGTTGGCATCGATCTGGTGGCTATGAACGTCAATGATATTTTGTGCACGGGCGCTAGACCGCTGTTCTTTCTAGATTATATCGCTACTGGTAAACTTAATGCTAAGACCATGAAAAAAGTAATGAAAGGAATTATCCACGGCTGTAAGCTTTCTGGCTGTGCGTTGATCGGCGGGGAAACTGCGGAAATGCCGGATATGTACAAAGGCGAAGACTATGATTTAGCTGGCTTTGTCGTCGGGATTACAGAAGAAAGCAAGCTTATTGATGGCCGTAGTATCAAGGCAGAAGATTATGTCGTGGGGCTATCTTCCTCAGGGCTTCATTCCAACGGCTACTCGCTGGCACGTAAAGCATTGACTTTAAAGGAGCAAAAAAAATACGCTGAGACTCTGTTGAAACCCACACGCATCTATGTCAAACCAGTACTGGCCTTATTGGAGAGGGTTGCTGTCAAAGGTATGGCCCATATGACCGGCGGTGCCTGGTATGAAAAGCTTACCAAAATTTTACCGACAGGGCTAGCCTTCTCTATTAATAAGGGCAGCTGGCCTATGCCTAAAATATTCCAACTGATTCAAAAGAAGGGACGTGTGCCAGAAGCAGACATGTACCGGACCTTTAATATGGGCATTGGTTTTACCGTCGTGGTTTCTCCTCAAGATGTGATGGCCACTCAAATCCTGTTACGCCGCTATGGGCAGGAGTCATTTGTGATTGGTAAGGTGATACGGGATAGAAAAAGGAAAATTATATTTAATGAACATTCTCGTCATCGGCTCTGGTGGCAGGGAACACGCCCTTTGCTGGAAAATTAAACAAAACCCTAAAGTCAAAAAGCTTTACTGCGCCCCCGGTAATGGCGGTATCGCTCAATTGGCTGAGTGTGTTTCTATTGGCGCAGAAGATATTGAAGGGTTATTGAAATTTGCGTTATCTAAGAAAATTGATCTAACCGTTGTTGGCCCAGAGGCATCCTTGGTTAAAGGTATTGTTGATGTCTTTGTGCAAAAAGGCCTTAAGATTTTTGGTCCTAGTCAAGAAGCTGCCCAATTGGAAGGCAGTAAAGTTTATACAAAAGAGTTTCTTCACCGGCGCAACATTCCGACGGCTGTTTACAAAATTTTTGCCAGCGCCTTTGAAGCTCTAGAGTTTTTGGATAAAGCCCAGTTTCCTTTGGTTGTCAAAGCCGATGGTATTGCCGCGGGAAAAGGTGTTTATGTTTGCCAGGATTTAAAGGAAGCGCAAAGTGCCATCGACGATATTATAGTTAAAAAGATTTTTGGCGCTGCTGGTGACAAGGTTGTCATTGAAGAGTGTTTGCAAGGCCAGGAAGCTTCCGTACTGGCTATTTGTGACGGCAAACATTTCTTTGTTTTGCCCAGTGCCCAGGACCATAAACGCATCTTCGACGATGATTTAGGCCCCAACACCGGTGGCATGGGGTCTTATTCTCCGGCGCCCGTTGTCACGGCCAAGGTGTTGGATACTGTCATTGCCCGCATTATTGAACCATCTGTGCGGGGGATGTACCAGGAAGGCATCCCGTTTAAAGGTGTTTTGTATGCAGGGTTAATGTTGACCAATGAGGGGCCTTTTGTGCTAGAATTTAATACCCGTTTTGGAGATCCTGAAACGCAAAGCATTTTGCCTCGGCTGCAAAGCGATTTAGTGGAAATTATGCTGGCGGCATGCGACGGAAGATTGAATGAATTAAAAGTACGTTGGGACCCCCGTGCTTGTGTATGTGTTGTCATCACTTCCGGTGGATATCCGGGTTCTTATAAAAGCGGATTTGAAATCACAGGATTGTCGGAAATCAATGATTCGGACACCATCGTATTTCATGCTGGCACCAAAAATGACGGAGGCACTTTAGTGACAGCCGGAGGACGAGTCTTAGGGGTCACCAGTTTAGATAAAACCTTGGAAGCGGCTATTGCCAAAGCCTATGAAGCGGTGGGTAAGATTAATTTTGAGCACATGTTTTTTAGACGAGATATAGGACAGAAGGCTTTAAAAATTAAGGTATGAAAACCAAGGTTCTTAAAATCAATCCCGCTGTCCCGGAGCCTGAAAAAATTGCTGAGGCGGCCCGCGTGGTCCGTCAAGGAGGGCTGGTCATTTTTCCGACGGAAACAGTGTATGGTATCGCGGCTGATTCCAATAACCCTAAGGCCATGGAGCGGTTGAGTCAAGTCAAACGGCGCAAGGAGGATAAACAATATACGATTCATGTTGCCCAACGTGGCATTGTGGATAACTATTCGAATTACACTCAGCCTAATTTATACAAGCTCATTGACAAATATTGGCCAGGACCCTTAACAGTTATTTTGCCGGCCAAACAGGAAGGTCAAACCGTCGGTATTCGTATGCCCGACCATACCATCGCCCTGCGTTTGGTTGAAGAAAGCGGCTGCACCATTGCGGCCCCTTCGGCGAATCTACAGGGTAAAAAAGCCCCTACCAATTTGATGGAAGCTATGGAGGATCTCGATGGGCAGGTGGATTTGGCTATCGACGGAGGACCTGTAGAATTCGGTATTTCTTCCACCATAGTGGATTTCACCAAGCCTAAGCCTACGGTGACCCGCGAAGGTGTGATCAGCCAATGTGATGTTGACCGCACGGTCAACAAAAAAGTAGTTCTGTTTGTTTGCACCGGTAACAGCTGCCGCTCCGTGATGGCGGAATATTTATTAAAAGCCAGACTTATTGGGCGTGACGACGTGGAGGTCATTTCCGCCGGTACCAATGTGTTCTTTAAGTCAGCAGCCAGCCAGGAGACTATTGCTGTTTTGCGCGGGCGGGGAATTGATGCGGCTATGCATATAGCCAAACCTTTGGGCCGTATTATGCTGCGTAAGGCGGATTTGATTATTGCTATGACCCGGGTACACCGTACGCAGATTTTAGACCATGTGCCTTACGTCGAAAATCGGGTGTACCTTTTAAAGGAGTTTTGCCATCAGCCGGCCGGAGGCGATTTGGATCTCGACGTACCAGACCCTATTGGCCAGCCGCACAGTGCTTATGGGGAGTGCCTGTTGACCATTCATGAGGCCGTGGAGAAAATTGTGGAGCTTTTATGAAGATATTTATTGGCGCGGATCACCGCGGTTTTGAGTTAAAAAAGAAAATTGTCCAAATTTTAAAAGGGCAGGGCCATACAATTGTTGATGTGGGTACGCATGAGGCAATGGTGCCCTGCGATTATCCGCAGATGGCTTATGATGTAGCGGTGCAAGTTGCCCAGAATACTCATTCGAGAGGAATTTTAGTCTGCATGACGGGGATTGGTCATTCTATGGCGGCTAATAAAGTGCCAGGTGCCTACGCGGCCTTATGTTATACAAAAGAAGCTGCGGTTTTATCGCGCCAGCACAATAATGCCAACATTCTGGTACTGGGTTCAAAATTCGTCGGTGAAATCGATGTGATGGATATTATTGGAGTATGGTTAAGTACCCCTTTTGAGGGTGGTCGGCATTTGCGCCGGATGGAACAAATTAAAAAAATTGAGAAGGAATTTTTAAAATAAACACTGTTATGACATAGAAAGGGAAGTAGATGAATCATTTAAAGGATGTTGATCCAGATGTTTATCAGGCGATCGAACAGGAGATCAGACGCCAAAAGAATAATCTTGAGCTGATTGCTTCAGAGAATATTGTCTCAGCGGCGGTACTGGAAGCTGCTGGCACGGTGTTGACGAATAAATATGCCGAAGGATATCCGTCGGCTCGTTGGTACAATGGTTGTGAGTATGTGGATGCAGTTGAATCCAAAGCCATTGAACGTGCCAAGAAACTGTTTGGGGCCCAACATGTCAACGTCCAACCTCATTCCGGTTCTCAAGCCAATACAGCGGTTTATTTGACGGCTCTTAAACCCGGCGATACTCTCATGGGAATGGATTTGGCTTGCGGCGGACATTTAACGCACGGGTTAAAATTTAATATTTCGGGAAAACTTTATAATATCGTTTCTTACAAGGTGGATGCCAAGACCGAATGCATCAATATGGATGAGGTGGAACGTTTGGCCCTGGAGCATAAACCAAAAATGATTATTGCTGGTTACTCGGCTTATTCGAGAGTTTTGGACTTTAAGCGATTCAGAGAAATTTGCGATAAAGTCGGGGCTTATCTTTTTGTCGATATGGCGCATTTTGCAGGATTAGTGGCTGCTGGTATCCATCCTAATCCGGTGCCCTATGCCGAATTTGTAACCACGACCACTCATAAAACTTTGCGCGGGCCTCGAGGGGGAATGATTCTCTGCCGGGCTGAGTTTGCCAAGAAAATCGATAGTGCGGTTTTTCCCGGCATACAGGGCGGGCCTCTCATGCATATCATTGCTGCTAAAGCCGTCGCTTTTAAAGAGGCGTTGGAGCCTTCCTTTAAAGTTTACCAGCAGCAAATTGTGGCCAATGCCAGGGCCTTGGCTTTAGGCCTGGCCAATAAGGGCTATCGCATCGTTTCGGGTGGTACAGATAACCATTTGTTCATGGTGGATCTGCGTCCTAAAAAGATTACTGGCAAAGATATGGCTACCTTGCTGGATAAGGTACAGATTACTGTTAATAAGAATCTGATTCCTTTTGATACAGAATCTTCGATGGTCACCAGCGGTATCCGCGTGGGTACACCGGCTGTGACCACGCGAGGGATGAGGGAAAAGGAAATGGGCTGCATTGCCGATTTAATGGATCGTGCCGTGGTCCATCGTGACCATATACCAGAGCTTGAGAAAGTTCGTCAAGAGGTGGAGAAATTAGCTAACGAGTTTCCTATATATTAAGGAGATCCCTCGGCCTTTGGCCTCGGGATAAATTCATGTAATGAGTTATGTCACTTAACGTTCCGTAACTCATACATTCATTTATGAGATGCCCTGCTTGCCATTATAAAGATACCAACGTGGTTGATTCGCGCATGAACAGCGATGGAACTTCTATTCGCCGCCGCCGCAAATGTCCCAAATGTGAGGAACGCTTTACTACCTATGAATATGTTGAACATGTGCCCCTCATGGTGGTCAAGCGTGATGGCCGACGGCAACCCTTTGACCGCACGCGTATTCTCAATGGGATTATCAAGGCCTGCGAAAAAAGGCCTGTGAGCGTAGATCAGATTGAATCGTTGGTGGATGATATTGAGAGAGTGGTCCGTAAAAAGTATGATCAGGAGATTAGTTCCAAAGATATTGGTGAAATGCTCATGGACCGACTCTCGGTGTTGGATGAAGTCGCCTATGTACGTTTTGCTTCTGTGTACAGGCAATTTCGCGATGTGAATCAATTTATGTCTGAGCTGCAAGGGATTTTAGGTAAAAACAAAAAGAAGAAAGAGAAATAATGGCCATATGATTAAAATGGAATTAGCCCGCATTATCATCGACGAAAGACGCCAGGATCAGGTCATTGTGCTCAAAGAAAAAGAGGGTGAGCGCCAAATCCCCATTGTCATCGGTATTATGGAAGCTTCCAGCATCAAGATTAAATTGACCGGTATGGAAGTGCCGCGGCCTATGACGCATGATCTTCTGGCGGATGTGATAGAAAGTTTGGGCGGCAAAATTCAGCGGGTCGTCATTGATAAGCTGGTTAACAATACTTATTTTGCCAAACTGGAGATTAAAACCAAAGAGGGCGAAGTCAAAATCATCGACGCCCGTCCTTCGGACAGCATTGCCATAGCCGTGCGTTCTAAAGTGCCTATTTTTGTGGCCGAAGAAGTTTTGAATCAAGCGGCTGTGAATCCTCAATGAATCATTTCGAAATTATTCAAACCTTAAGCCGACGGCGAAAATTATCCGTTTATGTCGTGGGGGGATTTGTACGTGACTGGTTTTTAAATCGAAGCGGTTACGATGTGGATTTCACTGTCTCTCAGGATGCCCTTGGCCTGGCCAGGGCCTTTAGCCGGGCTATTAAGGGCACCTTTGTGTTGTTGGATGAAGAGCACCCTTGTGGCCGGGTGGTCAAACGAAAAGGTCGTCATCTTTGGACGTTTGATTTTTCCAATTTGCGGGCCGCCACCATCGAACGTGACTTACGGTTACGTGATTTTACTATCAACACGTTGTGCATAAACCTGGGAGACATTGACGAGAATAGATGGGATAAAAATATAATCAAACCGCAGGGCGGCTTAAAAGATTTGAAAAATAAGACCGTGCGTATGGTAGCCACACGGGCATTTGTCGACGATCCTTTGCGATTGATGCGTGCTTTCAGTCTATTGGCGCAGCTTGGGTTTAAGATTGAAGCTAAAACTTTTAAGCAGATCCAAAAAGATGTCAAACTTATCCACAATGTTTCGATGGAGCGTATCAGGGAAGAATGGTTTAAGGCACTGTCTTCCTCGAGGACATTTGAGACTATTGTGATGATGTACAAAGCAGGGCTGCTGCAGGAGGTCATCCCCCAGTTGACGGTGATGGAAGGGGTGTATCAAGGGGGATACCATCATTTGGATGTCTGGCGCCATTCGCTGGAGGTGGTTCGGCAGTTTGAAGAGTTGATGGAGGGAACCGGCGAACCATTCATAAAGGAGTATTTGCAACAAGAAATCGCCGGCGGCCATCAACGCTATGCTTTGTTGAAATTTGCCTGCCTGTTGCATGATATCGGCAAACCCGATGCCAGGCAGCAAGGCGTTGGCCGCATGACCTTCTATGGCCATGAGCACGTGGGCGCCGGCATCACCCGTTTAATTGCTAAACAAATGAAACTTTCCGTCAAGGAAAGACATTTTTTGGAAGACATGGTCATTTGGCATTTGCGCCCCGGGTATTTGTCCAATTTCAAAAAACTTTCCCCACGCATGGTGTTTCGTTTCTTGCGCGATACCAAGGAAGAGGCGGTGAGCGTACTGTTGCTATCTTTAGCAGATGAGCGCGCTACCCGAGGTCCATTGACCACCAAGGCCATGCATGACCACCATCGCAAGATTTGCTGGGATGTTATCCATCGCTTTATCGACGCTAAGAATCAAAAGCCCTTAGTCCGTCTCATTACAGGGCATGATTTGATCCGTAGACTCAAATTAAAACCTTCACCGTTGTTCGCCAAGATTCTAACTAGCGTCCAGGAAGCTCAGTCCTTGGGGAAAATTTCTACTAAAGTTGAGGCGATGGCAATAGCAAAGAAAATTGCTAAATAAAATATTTGTTCTTCATGAAAATCAACCATTTGGCTATCGTATTCCCCTGATGATATCCATCAACCCTCAGGAGGGGACTATGTCACAAGATGCTGCTTTAACTAAAATCGCTGTATTCAAAGGTAAACAGATTCGTAGAGTTTGGGATGGCAAACAGGAAAAGTGGTATTTTTCAGTTGTGGATGTTATTGAGGCGTTATCAGAGAGCCAAAATCCAGCAGTATATTGGCGTGTTCTTAAAAAACGTCTTATTGATGAAGGGAGCAATGAAACCGTTACAAAATGTAACGGTTTCAGATTACGTGCTGCAGATGGGAAGATGCGTTTAACGGATATGGCAGACACAGAAACTATGTTTCGTATTATTCAATCGATTCCTTCTCCCAATGCAGAACCTTTTAAGTTGTGGCTGGCGCGTGTGGGCTATGAACGAGTTGAGGAATCTGTAGACCCCGAGCTGGCCATACAGCGTGCCGTGGCAATTTATTTAAAAAAAGGATACTCACAGGATTGGATCAATATGCGTCTTAAAAGCATAGAGGTCCGTAAGTTATTGACGGATGAATGGGTAAAACGGGGAGTTAAATCAACCGATGAATTCGCGAGGTTGACGGATGATATTGCTTTGGCCTGGGCTGGGATGACGACAAAGCAGTACAAGCAATTCAAGGAATTAACGAAAGAAAATTTACGGGATAATATGACTAACTTGGAGTTAATCCTAAATATGCTGGCTGAAGCAAGTACAACAGAGATATCTGAAGTACAACAACCTCAAACTTTTGTGGAAAACCGAAAAGTTGCTAAACAGGGTGGAGCAGTAGCAGGTAAAGCCAGGAAGGCAATTGAGGCCAAAACAGGTAAAAAAGTTATTACTCAAGACAGCTATATTAAACAGCAACAGAGGAAACAGTTGGGGTAGGCTGGAACATTTCTAAATGACATTATACCGTTTGGACCAAATAGTCTTGAAAATTAGTGGGAATGCCGCCCGTTTTCTTAATGGTCTTACCTCCAACACTTTGGATAAACCACTCAATGCCTTCCTCAATCAGCATGGCCGTATCATGGCCACTTTTTTTCAACAGCAGAGCGCCGAGGATGAGTTCCTTGTGGCCGTGCCCCCAGCGACGAGGGAAGACTTATTGCAACACCTGGATCGTTATGCCAAATTAAACCATACCCAAATTCAAACGACCGACTTAAAAGCCTATATGGATGTCGATACAGCGAAAGTATTATTTAAAAAGGAAGATATCCCTAACCAAATTTCTTTAGAGCAGTTTACTCTTTTTCGTCTGGAACAGGGTTTGCCGCTTTTAGGGATTGATTATCAGCCCCAAGAGTTTATCCTTAATCTCGACGAGAATAGGTATGTTTCCTACACCAAAGGCTGCTTTCTAGGACAGGAGCCGGTTTCAAAAGTCCATAGCCGCTCTAAGCCCACCCGCAAACTTGTGGTGAAATTTGAGGATAAGTGTACACCTGAAGAAAAGCTCTCCATGACTTCCAAAGCAACTGATCCCGCCACAGGCCGGGTGAAGGGATTTGTTTTTGTGAGCAATAAATAGCAATGCAATACTAAAGTTGCTCTTTCAGTGAAAGGAGAAAAACAGTTATGATGAAGATAGCGATGTCGGCCAATGGCCGGATAACCATTCCTTTGAGGATTCGCAAACAGTTGAATATTAAAAAAGGAACCAGAATTTGTGTAGTTGAAAGGGGCAGGCAAGTGGTGCTTCAGCCATTAACGGAAGATTATTTTGAACGCAATGACCACGATAAGAAGGGCAGTTCTTAGTTTGGTACAGGTGTGTGTCTTTATGGAGATACGAAGGGGTTTTTAGAAAGTTCTTGTTTTGAAAACTATCCCAATGTAAAATAAAAATCAATGGGTTATCCCCAACCCGTATCATATTCCCCAATTTAATAACATTTTTAAAATTGGAGGTAGATATGGATAATTTTGACGAAAATTTATTAAACAATGGCTCTGCAGAAAAAGATTCAATTGGTTTATTACCAGATTGTAGCCCCCACATGAAACATAGTAAAAAGGTTTTTTTTGAGAGTGATGATAGAAAGATAATCAATGATGATTTTATTACTACTGATGTCATATCTCCCTCAAGCGTAGATTTAATTGTTACCTCTCCGCCCTATAACGTTGATATAAAGTATAACTCCCATGACGACCAAATTTCTTATGAGGAATATTTGGAATTTTCAAAAAAATGGATTGCAAAGTGTTTCCAGCTTGCAAAAAACACTGGCCGTTTTTGTCTAAATATTCCTTTAGATAAGAATAAAAATGGTCAACAGAGTGTGGGGGCGGACCTTACAACGATTGCTAAAGAAATAGGATGGAAATATCATTCTACGATTATTTGGAATGAGGGAAATATATCACGAAGAACAGCGTGGGGGTCTTGGATGAGTGCTGCCGCACCGTATGTCATTGCTCCTGTTGAGTTGATCGTTGTCCTGTATAAAAAAGAATGGAAGAAAATCAATGGAACAAGGGAGAATGATATTACCAAAGAAGAATTTATGGAGTGGACAAATGGTGTTTGGACTTTTAATGGAGAAAGTAAAAAACGAATTGGTCATCCAGCTCCTTTCCCCCGAGAACTCCCCAGACGCTGTATTAAATTGTTTAGTTTTGTTGGGGATACGGTTTTAGATCCTTTTATGGGCAGCGGAACAATGCTCATCGAAGCTTATCTTAATAATCGGGCTGCGATAGGGGTCGATATAGATCAAAAATACTGTGAATTAGCAGAAAAACGTTTGGAAGAATTTACAACGGCTCTGTTTTCTTAATCAAATAACTTTTTATGAAAAAACAAGAGATTTACCAGGAAATTAAAAAACAAATAGATCATTTTGGTTCAAGTCCAGTTAAAGATGTTGGCAGGATTATAAATATCGTTCAGTCCCTTGGCTTACCGGAAAAAGAAGTTATGTCCACGGTTGAATTTGTTTACACTCAATTATGCCAGGAAGTCAAAGGTGTGGATTTAAACCAGGCGCGTCAAAGCTGGAAAGTAACCAGTGGAAACAACTTTGAGTCGTTTGTAAGAAATTTTGTAAATGAGTCATTGAACTCCGAAGGTATACTGGCAGTAAAAGGAGACCGTCTTAGGAAAAATAAAAAAACAAGAGAAATTGTCGAATTTCTTACGTTGAAAGCCAGTCGACGGTGTACGCAGACTAATACTGGTGTATGGCCAGATTCAGATATTGTTGTCCTAACAGTAGATAAAAATAAGAAATTAAAAGCATTCGCCATTTTAAATTGTAAAACTAGTGATCACAGTCGTAATGATGCTGTTTTATTTTGGGCTTATGCGATGAGAGATAACAATATTAGGTATTGCCTGGTGACACAAGATCTTGATAATCGTTTTGTCAAAGGAGATTTTGATAAACGTATAAGTAATATTCGCAAGAAGTCAGAGGCTTATTTAGATCGAGTTTATACTACAAATCCTTTAACGGAAGAATGTGCACAAATACGTAAATTAGATTTCATAAGAGCAAACGGCGCGGAATCTTTGTTGGTAGATTTAAGAGTTTGGAGAAAAGATGTTGTTCCTAACTTTTTGAGTAATCCTATAGAGGAAACTATTCTAAAGTAACTAAATAAGGAAAAATTATGGACATTCGCACCAAATCCGTTCATACGGGTGTTAAGATTGACAAGACTTATAATTCGGTGATTACCCCTATTTATCAGACCTCCACCTTTTTCTTCGACGAGATCGGTAAGAACAAAGGCTATGACTATACCAGAAGCGGCAATCCGACGCGTGCTGCTCTGGAGGCTAATATCGTTGCCCTTGAGGGAGGGGTCAATTGTTCGGCGACGGCAACAGGGATGGCCGCCATCACTGCGGTCATGTTTTTCCTCAAACCCGGCGATCACATCATCACCGGGGATGATATTTACGGGGGCACGTACCGTCTTTTCAAATATGTCCTGGAACCCATGGGCTATAAATTTTCCTTTATCAATATGAGGGATTTAAAGAAGGTGAAAGCTGAGGTTACCAAAGACACCAAGATGATTTGGATTGAAACGCCTTCCAACCCGCTTTTGAATATTGTGGATATGGAAGGTACCATCGACATTGCCAAGAAGGCTAAGGCCTTATCGGTGGTGGACAATACTTTTCTTTCTCCCTATTTTCAAAGACCACTTGAGTTTGGGGCTGACATTGTGGTGCATTCCACCACCAAGTACCTCAATGGCCACAGCGACGTGGTAGGCGGCTGCATTGTCTATACCAATAGCCAACTGCAAGAACGCGGCCGTTATCTGGTCAATGCCTTAGGTGTATCGCAATCTCCTTATGATGCCTGGTTGGTTTTGCGGGGGGTAAAAACTTTAGGGCCGCGCATGGAAGCGCACCAAGCCAATGCCATCAAAATTGCCAACTTTCTCGAGAAGCACAAGAATGTGAAGAAAGTTTATTATCCCGGCCTTAAAAGCCATCCGCAGCCGGATCTTATTAAAAAACAAATGAAGGGTTTTGGCGCCATGCTCGCTTTTGAATTGAATACTGCCAAGGTGCCCTTGAATCAATTTTTTAAAAAGCTTAAATATTTTGCTTTGGCTGAGTCTTTAGGGGGGGTGGAATCTTTAATTGAGACGCCCTGGTTTATGAGTCATGCGTCCATGGGGCCTAAGGCATTGGAAGCCTCAGGCATTACCCAAGAGACGGTGCGCGTTTCCGTCGGCATCGAAGGGGCGGAAGATTTGATTGCGGATTTGGATCAGGCGCTAAAAGGATAAATTAAAAAAATGCCGCAATACCTGTCACAAAGTCACAAAGTCACAAAGTCACATGTTAATCATATTATTTGTGACTTGTGTCTTGTGACCTTGTGTCTTTTGAGTTTTTGTTTTAGCGCTTATGCGGCGACCTCTGATATTGAAGCCGCTATCATGGATACGAATTATGAACAGGCCCGCATGCTGGCCTCCAAAGTAATAAAAACCACCCGTGATTCCAAGGAACGCATCCAGGCAGAATACTATCTGGGTTTAAGTCAATTGCGGCTGGGTCAATACGCGCAGGCCAGAAGCGCTTTTAACAATGTTATGGACGCGGCCTCGTCACAGGACGTTTATGATAAGGCGGCCTTAGGGGTCATCGAAGCCCTCTACCGGCCTGGCTTTTATCAAGATGCCCTCAAGGCGGGAGAAAAACTTCTGCGTAAAAGCCCACAGTCGTCTTTTTTAAGTTTAATCTATCTTAAGATGGCCCGCACTCATCTTAAAATGACCGAATGGAGCAGGGCCAGAGAATACCTGCAAAAGATTATCACGGAATTCCCTCAAAGCGTGGAAGCTCCCATTGCCCAAAATCTTTTGGAGGAAAAGGAATATTTTGCGGTGCAGGTAGGATCCTTCTTGGATAAAGACAGAGCTCAAGAGCTCATGAAAAAACTGAAAGAAAATGGCCAGTATGCCTATATTGTCGAAACGACGATGGATAGAAAGAAATTTTATCGCGTACGGGTTGGACAAATGACTTCACTTTCCGATGTGCAAACCCTCCAGTGGCAGTTGTCCCAGCAGGGGTATCCTGCCTTGATTTATCCATGAGTAAAATAAATCCTATGTCATCCCCGAATGTTTCTATCGAGGATCCAGACTCCATAGGGGCGATTATTAATCGCCCCCTACTAGATTCCCGATTAAAGTATTCGGGAATGACAGAAATCATTTTTATTGTAGGCCCTACCGCCGTTGGGAAAACTGAAATCGCTTTATTGCTGGCTCAAAAATTAAGCGCGGAAATTATTTCCTGTGATGCCATGCAGGTTTATAAGGAAATCAATATCGCCAGCGCCAAGCCCACTAAGAAAGATTTAGCTAAGGTCCCGCATCATTGTCTGAATCTGGTTTCCGTCACTGAATCTTTTGACGCGGCACAATTCCGACGGGAAGCTTGGAAAGCCTTGCAAAATATTTACCAGCGTGGCAAGAGGGTGGTGATGGCCGGTGGCAGCGGCATGTATGTATCGGTGCTTTTAGACGGACTTTTTGAAGAACCCGCCAAAGATGAAAATTTACGTCGGCAGTTGGAAGCAGACATCAGGAGGGAAGGAACGTTTGTTTTACACCAACGTTTAAAAACATTGGACGCAAAAGCTGCCGCTAAAATTCATGCCAATGACGCCAGGCGCATTATCCGAGCTTTAGAAGTTATTTTAACGACTCAAAAACCGATCTCTAAGCTCCAGCAAGAACGGCGGGGATGGTGGGGCCAGTACACCATTCAAATTTTTGGATTAAACCGTCCGCGGGCAGAGCTTTACCGACGGGCGCAAGAGCGTATTGATCAAATGTTTAAGCAAGGATTGGTCCAGGAAGTTAAAAGAATTTCAAAATTAAGTTTAAGCGCCACCGCAAAGGCCATGATCGGTGTTCCCGAAGTGCAAGGATTTTTAAGAGGAGAATATGATTTAGAACGGGCTAAATATTTAATGAAACTGCACACCCGTCATTATATAAAACGCCAATTGACTTGGTTTCGACGAGATAAAAGGATAGAATGGATTGATGCCGGAGCGAATTCTTCTAGCCATTGTTGTATTCAATAATCGCAGTTCCTGGACCCCGCAGGACGAGGCGGCGGAAATGACTGAGCTTATCCATTCCTGCGGCGGCCAGGTGGTGCATACAGTTTTCTGCAAGGCCATGCCGCCCACAGCTAGTCACTTGATTACCAAGGGTAAAGTTGAGGAGATCCAGGGGTTTTGTGCTTTAGGCGGGGTGGATTGCGTTATCTTAGGGTCTGATTTAAAAGGGGTGCAGCAGCGCAACCTCGAGGAAGATTTTGGGGTTAAAACCATTGACCGCACTCAGCTCATCCTGGAAATTTTTGCCCGCAACGCGCAGAGCCTCGAGGGTAAAATGCAGGTGGAGTTAGCCCAGTTGCAGTATCGATTGCCGCGGTTGGTTGGCCATGGTCAGGAGATGTCACGCTTGGGTGGTGGTATTGGAACTTCTGGTCCCGGGGAAACAAAACTGGAAGTGGATCGTCGCCGCATTGCCGAGCGCATTACCAAGCTTAAAAAAGATTTACAACAGGTCACCCAGAGCCGTCAGATTAAACGAAAAAAGCGCCAGGAGCAACAGGTGCCGACGGCAGCGCTGGTGGGTTACACCAATGCCGGCAAAAGCACCTTGCTCAATGCGTTAACCGATGCCGCTGCCCGCACCCACGAAGGGCTTTTTACCACCCTCGATCCGCTTTCTAGGCAAACATTTTTACCCGATCATCGCAAAGTCGTTTTCACAGACACCGTTGGATTCATGCATGATTTACCGCACGGGCTTATCGAGGCTTTTAAAGCCACTCTGGAGGAAGTCAGGCAGGCCGACTTTCTGCTACATGTGATGGACATCAGCAATTCCAATTACCGCCATTTTTATTCTTCGGTTAATGCCGTTTTGGATGAGTTAGGGGTTTTAGATAAGCCAACGGTACTGGTACTTAATAAAATCGATCAGTTGGAAGATCAAAAACGTCTAAGGGAATTTGATACTCATCCCTTGGTCGCGGCGGTTTCAGCCCTGAAGGGTCAAAATATCCAGTCGCTGCTGTTGACTTTGGAAGAAGCCTTAAGCCAGGGCACCAAAGAAATCGATGTTGTACTGGCAACCAATCGTATGGACTTGGTCAACCTGGCCTATGCCCAGGGTCAGGTCTTGAATGTGGATTACGCTCCCAATGGAATTCATCTCAAAGCTATTTTATCCACCAAAACCGCAGGACTGATTACTAAAGAAAAACTTTAATAAAAAATGGGGAGGGTCAATCTCGAGCGTAGTCGAGAGATTGACAAAACAACATATCTATGTTAGATTGACGCAATGTCCATTCGACGGCTCACTCTTCTTTTAATCCTGATATTGATTTTTTCTGCCCCTGCTCATGCGGTGTGGATTTGGACACCCCAAACGGGAAAGTTCATTAACCCGAAATGGGCTGTCAAATCCACTCCCAAGGAACAATTGGAATATGCTCTGGCCTTTATGAACGGCAAAAAATATAATGAGGCCATCTCCGAATTTAAGAAACTCCTTAAGCATTATCCCCGCGCTAAAGAAGCCCCCGAAGCCCAGTATTACATAGGCAAAGTCCTGGAAGAGCTTAATAAACCTTATGAGGCCTATAAAGCTTATCAAGTGGTCATTGATAAATATCCCTTTAGCGAACGGGCGGGGGAGATTGTAGAGCTGGAATATCAAATTGCCAATCAGCTTCTGGAAGGCAGAAATAAGCGGGGGAAATTATTGGAGGTGTTTATTGGCGGGGACGACCGTGTCATTGAAGTTTTTCGCACGGTTATTAAAGACGCTCCTTATGGCAAATATGCAGCCATTTCGCAGTATAAAATAGCACTCTATTTGAAAGAAAAAGATTTATATGACGAAGCCCGTGATGAGTTTGAAAAAACCATGAATGACTATCCCAGAAGCGAATGGGCCAGGGCGGCACAGTTTCAAATTGCCATGGCCGATACCAAACGCTCAGGCAATGCCCAGCATGAGCAGAAGACCACTCAGCTGGCCATCGATGGTTTCAAAGAATTCGTCAAAAATCACCCTGAAAGTGAATTGACTCCTCAAGCTAAGGCGCAAATTTCCCGTTTGCACGATCGAGAAGCGGAAAATGATTTTCTTATTGCTAAATTTTACGAAAAACAAAAAAATTTTAAATCAGCCAGGGTCTATTATAGGGAAATTATTAATAAATACGCGGATACGGCCTGGGGACCCAAGGCATTGATGCGTTTGAAAGTTGTCGAGGACAAATAATGTGTAAATTTTCTATGGTTCTTGCTTTATTTTTATCTGGCTGTGGCTACACGACCGGCTCTCTCCTGCCTGCCAATTTCCACACTCTTTATGTGGAGTCCTTTCATAACAAAGTCCAGTTTGTTAATGAAGAATTCCGCGGATTGTATGTGCCCTTGTTGGAAACCAAGGTGCGTACCGCCATCATTGACCGTTTTCAACTGGACGGGCATTTGCGTTTAAGCGACTCGAATAAAAGTGATTTGATCCTTAAAGGTGACCTGATCGGTTTTCAGCGCGATGATTTAAGAAAGGATCAGAATCAGAATGTAACGGAATATCGTTTACGCATCATCGTATCTTTGACGATGATCGATAACACGAATGGCCAGATATTTTGGGACGAGCCTTCGTTTGCCGGGGAGTTCACCTACTTTACGACCGGGCCTCAGGCGAAAAGTGAATCGGACGCCCTCAATGATACTTTAACCGATTTGTCTCGTCGGGTGGTGGAACGCACCATTGAGAACTGGTAGCAGGAAGCATGATCTATCTACTTTTAGGCGAAGATGTCCATTTAAAAGATCGCCAAATTTCCGAGATCAAATCTAAACTCCTCCCATCTGAAGCTGTTCCTTTCGATTTCGAATCTCTGGACGCCCATCATTTGTCCGCCTTCGATTTGAAAAAATCACTTTTGGCTTTGCCGATTCTTTCTCCCCAACGTCTCATTCTGATTCGTCATGGACATCAATTAAGAAATGAGGCGGCAGAAGTCCTTTTGTCCTTTGCCAAGGAAGCGCCGGTGCATTGCGATGTTATGTTAGAAGCCGCCGGAGAACTGAAAGGGATCCTAAAAGAAATTTCTGCCTATGCGCGAACTTTTGTGTTTGGGGTTAAACAAGAAGCCAATGTTTTTGATATGACTAGACTCATGTCTGCCCGAAAAATCACTGAAGCGTTAAAAATGCTTCATGAATTTTACCAAGAAGGCGTGTATCCTTTACAACTGATGGGAGTCCTGGTGTGGTATTGGGGGAAAGAAGGGCGGGCTTTGGGATCAGTGGAATTTGAACAGGGATTAAAAGCTTTACAAGAGGCTGACTTGAATATTAAACGCAGCCGTCTTTTACCAGAGTATGCGGTAGAGAAGTTGGTGGTGGAATTGGTGGAATTATTTAGAAAGTAATAATTTTGCAAAGCGGGATTTACGACGGGCTGCGGTATTTTTATGCAACACATGGCGTTTGGCCGCCTTGTCTATTTTTTTATAGAGTGCTTTTAAAATTTCTTTGGCTTTATTTGGATCGGTTTTAGCAGTGGTCACAAAGGATTTAGCCGTTTTTTTTAAATCGGTTTTAATATCCAGATTGTGCATGTGGCGCGCCCGATTTTGGTGTAGATCTTTGATGGCATTACGGCGTTGGGGCATGTTTTATTTCCTTTATTATTGTCCTAGTAGGGGCACGGCATGCCGTGCCCCTACAGAAGGCGGTTAATATATCAAACCTCATTTTTTATGTCAACAGATAAATCTCAATCCAATTTAGCCAAATCAGCCGCTATCATCTCGCTGGGGGTGCTTTCATCCAGGGCATTAGGATTTATCCGGGATGTGATCCTGGCCAATCTTTTAGGAACAGGTATGGTGGCTGAAGCATTTTTTGTGGCCCAGCGTATTCCCAACCTGCTGCGTGATCTTGCCGGAGAAGGGGCTGCCAATGCCGCCATTGTTCCGGTTTTAGCCGAGTACCAGAAAAATAAAACAAAACAGGAGTGGCATCAGTTGGTTAATGTCTTGATGGCTTGGGCCTTGATTATTTTGGGCTGCCTGACTCTCTTAGGGATGATATTAGCGCCTTTGATTGTCCGACTGATGGCCCCTGGATTTATCGATGATCTGGCCAAATACCAACTGACCGTGGACTTAACCAGAATCATGTTTCCTTATTTAGTATTAATTGCCCTGACGGCTTTACAGATGGGCGTGCTCTACACCTTACATTCTTTTACAGCTCCCGCTTTTTCTTCCTGCCTGTTAAATGCAGCTTTGATTATCAGCGCCTGGGCGGCTTCTTTATTCTCTTGGGGCATGGCTTATGTTTTATCCGCCGGCGTTTTAGCAGGAGGGATTTTACAGCTGGCTCTGCAGCGGGGAGCACTGGCCAGACTTGGGTTTCTCTGGAAGTGGCCTTCCCATTTACGTCATGAAGGGGTAGTCAAAATAGCTAAACTTTTATTACCGCGGTTATGGGGATCGGCGGTGTATCAACTCAATATTTTTGTGGATACCTTATGCGCTTCTTTCGCATTTGTTGTTGGGTCGGGAGGCATTGCCGCGATTTATTTTGCCAATCGTCTTATCCAACTGCCTTTGGGGGTTTTTGCCTATGCGCTCACCAGCGCTTCTTTGCCGTCTTTATCTGTCTTGGCCGCCGAGGGTGACCATAGTACTTTTAAAAAGGCCCTGCTTTTTTCTTTAAAGAATCTTCTTTTTATTTTACTGCCCTGCGCGGTCTTTCTTTGCGTACTGTCACCGTATTTAGTGCAGACCATTTTTCAGCGCGGCGCTTTTGATCAACACTCGACGTATATCACATCTTTGGTGTTACAATTTTTAAGCTTGGGGCTGCCATTTTTCGGGGCGACACGGGTGATGGTCTCAGGGTTTTATGCGTTGCAGGATACCCAGACCTCGGTGAGAATCGCCACGGTGTGCCT
This sequence comes from Candidatus Omnitrophota bacterium, assembly GCA_023247575.1. Taxonomy (GTDB): domain Bacteria; phylum Omnitrophota; class Gorgyraeia; order Zapsychrales; family Fredricksoniimonadaceae; genus JACQCF01. The sequence continues at coordinate 20,979 of JAHFGE010000006.1, forward strand.
TTTAATCAACGGTATTCTTAATGTGCTTTTGATGTTCCCTTTGAAAATAGGGGGGATTGCTTTAGCCAGCAGCATTTCGGGGTTGGCCAATTTTACCATGCTTTTTACCACCATGAGCGAACGTTTAGGCGGCATGAGAGGGATATTAAGGAAATTTTTTTGGCGTTTGGCTCCTTGTTTAATGCTGATGGCAGGGGCCATGCTGGCCCTGCTGGAATTTTTGCCTTTGACCGGAATTGTCAAGTTAGGGATCGCTATTATCGTCGGCAGTATGTCTTTTTTAATAGGTTGTTGGTTTTTTAGAGTACCTGAAAGCAGACCGTTATGGAGAATCTTAAGGCTAAAATTAAAGCGCTCCCTTTAACGAGCGGAGTCTACATGTTTAAAGATCACCAGGGGAAAATTATTTACGTGGGCAAGGCCGTGTCTTTGCGCCGTCGGGTAGAATCGTATTTTCGCAACAACCATAGGGATTTTAAAACCGGTCTCATGGTCAATCGGATTAGCGATATCGAAATCGCTTTAACCCACTCTGAAGCGGAAGCTCTGCTTCTGGAAGCCAGCCTGATCAAAAAGCATCAGCCCAAATACAACGTGGAGCTCAAAGACGGCAAGAGCTATCCCTATATTCAAATCACCGATGAGGAATTTCCGCTGGTGTCTTTGGTGCGTTTAAACACGCGAAAGAATAAAGATGTCAAGGCTTTTCTTTATGGTCCCTACGTCAGTCCTGCCCTCATCCGAGAAGCGCTGAATATCATCCGAAAAATTTTCCCCTTCCGTACCTGTGAGCCGTTGGCCAACCAACCCTGTCTGTATTATTCCTTAGGGTTGTGTGACGCCCCTTGTGTGGGCAAGATTTCCAAAGAAGAATACGCCCGCAATATCCGTCATGTCCGACTGATTTTAGAGGGCAAAAAGGGTGCTCTTTACAGCCATTTGCAAAAGGAAATGGAGGAGTTCTCCTGTCAAAAAAACTTTGAGGCAGCGGCCAAGGTGCGTGATCAAATCCGTGCCATCGCAGCGTTATACTCTGGAACTAAAGATATCAATGCCTTTAAAGAAGCTGAGCAGTTGCAAAGAGTTTTGGGGTTAGATCATGCACCGGCCCGCCTTGAATGTTTCGATATTTCCAATACCATGGGCCATCAGGCGGTGGGTTCCATGGTTTCTTTCTTTAACGGCAAGCCCGATAAGCATCATTATCGTCGTTTTAGAATCAGGACCGTCGAGGGCATCGATGATTTCCGCATGATGGCCGAGGTGGTCCGACGCCGATACACCAGGCTTAAAAACGAAGGCTTGGCCTATCCTGATTTCATCATGATCGATGGAGGCAAGGGCCAACTGGCCGCTGCCGTAAACGCTTTAAAAGAGCTGCAGGCCAGTATCCCTATCATGGCTTTAGCCAAGCAACAAGAGGAAATTTTTATACCGAGGAAACGCCATCCTATCAGGCTGCCTAAAGACTCTTTAGGGTTGAAACTGCTGCAGCGGGTGCGTGATGAGGCGCACCGATTTGCCATTACGTATCATAGAAACTTGCGAACAAAAAAATTATTGATACCGCATGAAAAAAATAAAATTGACCGAATTTGAATGGTCTGTCCTGAAGGCGACGATGACCATCCCCTTAGGCCAAACGCGTACCTACAAATGGATTGCTCGAAAAATAGGCCAACCGCAGGCCGTACGTGCCGTAGGTCAGGCCCTTCGCAAAAACCCTTATCCTCTCATGATCCCTTGCCATCGTGTCATCAAATCCAATGGGACATTAGGGGCGTATGCTGGAAAAATGGACGGCAAAAAGGGACGTTTAATTGAGATTGAGCGTTCCATTGTTAAGGCCATTGGCGAAGAGGTTTCCTCATATTGATAAATAGCATTGTACACGCTGGATCGGTTTGTTATAATCAAAACCGTTTTTTTGATTTTAAAATTAAAACGACCCGCTGGGCGGGGTCAGGGAGGTAGTGAATGCAGTCATCCCACCATACGACAGCTCGCGAAGATCGCATCCCTATTTTTCAAAAAGCCGTATATGCCGTGGGAGCGCTTGTTAACCAGATGCAGGCGGCTGCTATTTCTGCGATGGTCCTTGTTTTGAATCTTGGGTTAGGCATGAACCCAGCGTTGGTTGGTCTAGTTGGTACCATTCCCCGCGTTCTCGATGCTTTCACAGATCCTTTGGTCGGTTACATTTCAGATAATGCTCGGACCCGATATGGACGCCGTCGACCTTTTATATTCTTCGGAGCCATTATTGCGGGACTTTTATTTGCCTTGTTGTTCCAACTTCATAAAGAACATACCGAAATGTATAATTTTTGGTATTTTTTAGTGATCCAATGTTTGTTTGTAGTCGCGTTTGCCTTTTTTGCTATTCCATGGATCGCACTAGGTTTTGAAATGACTCCCGATTATCATGAGCGGACACGCCTGCAGGGAATGGGTAATACTATCGCTCAGATAGCCTGGCTGATTTCTCCGTGGTTATTTATTTTTATGTATACAACTAAAGATGTGGTTCACGGAGCACGCATTCTAGCGGTTATCTTCGGCGTTTTTATTGCAGTTGGCGGTATACTTCCAGCTCTTTTCAATAAGGAGTTTTTTACACATTTACCACCGCTGCAAAAGAAGAATGTCATGAAAGATTTTTTCGGCGGTTGTGTGATCGCTTTGAAAAACCGTCCGTTTGTCAAGCTTTGTCTTATGACTTTCCTAATATTCAACGGATTTATGCTGGCATCTGCTTTTACATCCTATGTTATTTTTTTCTATGATTTTGGCGGTGATTACGCAAAAGGCGGTGCATTACTCGGCTGGTTTGGCACAGTGACGGCGCTTTGTAATTTTCTGGTTATCATTCCCTTGATCACTTGGATCGCTACAAAGATTGGAAAGCGCAACACCTTTATGATCACCATTCCTCTTTCGATTGTCGGTTATGCGCTCAAGTGGGTGGGGTATAATCCCCAGCATCCTTATTTATTGCTTGTGGCGGCACCTCTCATCGCTTTTGGCTTGGGATCGGTCTTTACGATCGTAAGTTCCATGCTCGCCGACGTGTGTGACTTTGACGAAATTCAAACAGGCACCCGCAGAGAAGGGATCTTTGGTGCCATTTACTGGTGGATGATAAAGCTAGGTCAAGCAGCTGCATCCCTGGTCTCCGGTCTTCTTCTGAATGCAACGGGTTTCAATATTACCTTAGGCGGCCACCAAACAGCCAAAACTCTATTTCTTATGAGGCTCTGCGATGTCGGCATTCCGATCGTAGCCTCTTTAGTTGCTATTTTTGTTATTATGACTTTTGAGATCTCTGAAGATAAGGCCTATGAGATTCGTAAGCAGCTAGAAGAAAGACGAGGAAAAGCGTAATATTTTTTATTTGACCAACCCATTGGTCTATGTTAGATTTTACCTTCCTGTATTCGTGAATTCTTTGCAAGAAATTAATAGTTTCTTAGATCATGGAGACTAGATGCGCAAATTGATTATGTTGTGTTCCTGTTTCATGTTGATAGTTCTTGCTGGATGTTCTCAACCCCCCAAACCAAGCAATAAAATCATCCTGTGGCATTGGATGACTGACCGTAACGACACTTTTCAAAAACTCGCCCAACAGTACAAACAGGAAACCGGCATCGAAGTCACCATTCAGTTATTCGCTCCATCAGATTCTTATTCCCAGAAAGTCATAGCCGCGGCGCAAGCCAATGTCCTTCCGGATATTTACGGCGTACTCGATAAAAAATCCATTGTGGCGGATTTTATCAAAGCGGGATTGGTCGCTGACTTGACCGATGCCATGCAAGCTGACGGGGCAAGTTGGGAAAGCAGCTTGTTTGATAAGGCTTTGGCGGATAAGCGTTTTGATGCCGGGAATAGTTATGGGGTGAAGCCTGGCATTTATGGCGTGCCCATCGATGTGACCAACGAACAAATGGTTTATAATAAAAAACTTTTGGCCAAAGCGGGCATTGCGACCCCACCCCGGACATACGAAGAATTTATTAAGGACGCCCAGGCCCTAAAACGAGTAGGGATTACTCCCTTTGTTTCTGGCTGGGGCGAGCTGTGGCTGCTTGATTGTTTTGCTTCCAATTATGCCTTCAATATTATGGGAGAAGAGAAGATTTTTGCGACCTACCGCGGACAGGTCAAGTATACGGATTCTGATTGGATCAAGGTTTTTAATGTTTTTGCCGAATTGCGTAATAAGGGGGTCCTTATCGACGGAATTGTGACCAAGGGCAATAAATACGCCGAGCAGGATTTTGCTTTAGAGCGAGCGGCTTTTGCTTTTAACGGTTCTTGGAGTGTGAACGTGTATCATGATATGAATCCTAGTCTGGATTATGGGGTAATACCGCCGCCGCCAGTTAGCACTTTGCATCCGCTGAAAATTTGGGGAAGTGCCGGATCTACCTTTGTGGTTAATGCCGGTTCTCCTAATAAGGATAAGGCCATCGCCTTTTTGAAATGGCTGACAACCAAAGAACAGCAGGTGGTATTGGCGCAGGAAACCAACAATTTACCTTCCAATAAAGAAGCACTCTCGGTGATATCTCCGATCCTGGAAGAATTTGCCAAAGGGATGGACCAATCCACACATCCGAACATATGGCCGTTGAATGAAGACCCCTCAGTCAGCGAAGCTTTTGATAAAGGGATTCAAGACATTATTATCGGTGAGAAGACCCAGGAGCAGGTGGCCCAGGATGTACAGAAGGTCAAAGATTTTCAGATGGCCAAAGGGAATCATTAAGATGAATCGAAAAGTTAAAGGCGCGGCCATATTCAAAGACAATTTACAGAATTTCTTTTTTGTTGTTCCTGCCCTTGCTATTTTTTGCATTTTTTATATTTATCCTTTTTACAAAATGATTAACCTATCCTTTTATGATTGGCGGGGGATAGGTCCTATGTATTTTATCGGCCTGCAAAATTATAAGGAATTAGCGAGTGATCATCTATGGTGGGATTCCATGTGGCACGCGGGCTATATCACCCTCATCGCGTTGACTTTTCAAAATGCATTGGCTTTTGCCTTGGCCCTGGCTTGTGACCGGGAAATCCGCCTAAAGCGTTTTTATCGTATGGTGTTTTTTATCCCACCGGTGCTTTCCGAAATCGTGGTTGGTTTTATCTGGAACTGGATTTTGAACCCTCAAATGCAAAACGGCCAGTATATCGGGCTTTTAAATCATTTGCTGTATTCCTCAGGGTTCCCTCAGTTAGTTCATAATTGGCTGGGTGATCCCCATACCGCTTTGACAACCATCGCTATTGTCCATAGTTGGAAAGGCTTTGGGTGGGGGTTTATCATGCTGCTGGCAGGTTTGCAAACTATCGACAGGCAGTTTTACGAGGCGGCCAAAGTCGACGGGGCCAGCGCTTGGAAAACATTCACGAATGTTACCATACCCATGATGTTGCCGGTCATTTTGGTGGTTATGATCTTGACGATTTTAGGGTCCATGCAAGTGTTCGTTTTGATCATCGCCATGGTCAATGAAGGGCTGGTTAACCACACGGATGTACCGGTGACCCGTATTTTTTCGGCAATGCAGAATACTAACCGGTTTGGTTATGCCTGCGCCGAGGTGGTTATTTTCGGGATGATCCTGGTTTGTGTTTCTTTTATTATGAAAAAATTATCTGACAAGGCAAAACAAGCATGAAGACAAATAGATATGTTTTTTGGGGAATGACCCAATCAACGTTCATCCATATCTTTTTGATGGGGAGTGCTTTAACTTGCCTGTTTCCCCTATTCTGGATGGTACGCTGTTCTTTTATGACCATTGAAACTGTTTTCGTCGACAAGGCGCTTATCCCCCATCATTTGAACCTTGGCAATTTCGCCATCGCGTGGACAAAAGGGAATTTCGCCGTCTATTTTTTAAACAGCGTTATTTACACGGCGTGTGTCGTTACGGGCATTGTCTTCATTTCATCCCTGGCCGCTTTTGCTTTTTCGCGTTTAAAATTCCCCGGCAAAGACATCATTTTTTATATGTTTGTGGCGGCCATGATGATCCCTTTGCCGGGTTTTTTCGTGGCCTTGTTCGTACTCATGACTAAACTGCATTTGATCAATACCCGTTTCGGTTATGTATTGTGCATGATCAATATGGGGCTTTCTATGAGCATTTTGCTGCTTAAAACATTTTTTGACAAAATGCCCAAAGATTTGGAAGATGCGGCCCGGATTGATGGCTGCAGCAAAATCGGCATCTGGTGGAACGTGGCCCTGCCGCTGGCCAGGCCGGCTATCGCTGTCATCGTGATTTTTAATTCTCTTAATGTATGGAATGAGTATATCTTGGCTACATTGCTGTTATCCGATGCAAAATTGATGCCTTTACAAAGGGGGCTAATGGTTTTTCAGGGCGCTAACAGTGTTGATTATCCGGTCCTGATGGCTGGTCTTACAATGGCAGCGGTGCCTATTATCATGGTATACTTAGTTATGCAAAAGTATATTGTTAAAGGCCTGTCAGGAGCGGTGGTTGGCTAATGACTTCAAAAAAAATTTTATTTTTTGTTATTTTGTTAGTCTGGGCATTAGTTTACACCCGGGCTGATAGCTCTTCAGAGAGTTTTTCTGTCCATCCCCGTTCTTCCAGTGAAATTGTGCGTTTAGCCTGGCAAGCCTCCCATGAGCAAGATTTCAGTACTTTACAGGATTTAGTCAATGAAATGCTTTCTGCTTATGGAGAAGAAGCCAAATTACAAGCGGTCAAGTTAAAAGCCTTTCCTGCTTATGATCAATTCCAGGATTACCGCATTATGAATGACGTTGCCACTGCTCTATTTATTAAAGCGGAATTCCTGATGCACCAAGGTAAAAATGAAGAAGCCATAACCGCTTTTAAGAATCTTATTGAGAAATACCCTTGGGCCCAAAGTTGGGATCCCAGCCGTGGTTCTTATTGGTCAGTGGCTGAAAGATCCCAAGCCAGTATTGACGTGATGTCGGGCAAGTCCATTCAAGAAGAGGCGGCGGCTAAAAATGTTCCTCACACTATGCTTACGTTAGCTTTCCCGGGCAAAGAGAGGGTTATCGATTATACGAAATATGGAAAATTTCTTAATGAAGGAACCAAAGATTATCATTATCAAATCACCGACCAGGCAGGTTTAGCGGCAGCCGCAGGCGAGGGCGTTTATCCTAATATTGTAGATATCTATAAAAGTTCTGGATATAGAGAAGCCTTTAAACAAGGACGTTTACAGGGAAACCACTGGAATTTTGTTAATTCACCCGATCTGCAGGCGGCCTTTTATAAATGGGCCACTGCTCCCGAGCCAGGGGGAGTACGCCTTTTTTATACGGGTATCATTTTTGAAAAAGCCAGGATGTATGAACAAGCCATTAAATGTTACCACGCTCTTATTGTGCACTTTCCAGGAACTTTGGCTTGGACCTATTGGCATACGCCGTGGTTTCCAGGCCAGGCGGCCATTGCTAAGATCCATTACCTTATTCGGATGCATCCAGAACTTAAATTGGAGTTTAAGGGGGCAAAAATTCAAGTTTTAAATTTTTTTGATAATGATCCTTCTGACAAAATTTTTATCACTACAGCAGGGAACATTCGAGAGCTTAGTAGCGTTCAAGAAGCCCAGGAAGCTTTAAATATAGAAAAACAAAAAATTGATTTAGGGGCGCCAGTTAAAACTCTGGGGCAGGGGAAGGTTCATTTTGTTCGATATGCGAATGGCCATTGGCAGCTCATGGTCGATGGCCAGCCTTTTTTGATCAAGGGCGTCACCTATACACCGACAAAAGTCGGGCAAAGTCCTGATAATGGGACATTAACCAATTGGACCGATGAAGATTCTAGCCCTGGTTATTTGGCCTGGGTAGATAAGGATGGCAATAACCCGCAAGATGCTGACGATTCAGCGGTGGGTGATTTGAAGCTGATGAAGGACATGGGAGCTAATACCATACGGCTCTATTATCAAACTAAAATGAAACCTAATAAAACAATTCTACGCAGGATGTTTAAAGATTACGGTTTGAGGGTAGCCATGGGTAATTATTTGGGTAAGTACGCTATTGATTCTGGAGCTAGCTGGAGTGAAGGAACAGACTATGAAAACCCTCAACATCAAAAGACCATGATGGAAAATGTGAGACAGATGGTTTTGGAATATAAGGATGAACCATATGTCCTCATGTGGATTTTGGGTAATGAAAATAATTATGGGGTGGCCTCCAATGCTGATAAAAAACCTGAGGCCTATTATCAATTTGTCAATGAAGTAGCCAAAATGATTAAATCCATCGATCCTGATCATCCTGTCGCCATCTGTAATGGAGACACGTTATTTTTAGATAAATTTGCCAAATTTGCTTCCGATGTGGATGCCTATGGATCCAATGTTTACCGTGGGAATTATGGATTTGGTTCTTTCTGGCAAGAGGTATCGGAAGTCGCAGGTAAACCAGCTTTTCCTACCGAGTATGGGGCCCCAGCCTATGGCGGACCTAACATGAGCCAAGAAGAAGCCCAAGAAGCCCAGGCCGATTATCATAAAGGCAATTGGCTGGATATGCTCTACAATAGCGCAGGGTATGTTAATGGGCAGGGAAATTCCGTTGGAGGAATTGCTTTTGAGTGGTTAGATGAGTGGTGGAAGAATTATGAACCCGCTATCCATAATACCAACGTGGATGTCATAGGTCCATTTTCTGGCGGTTACTATTATGAAGAGTGGTTTGGCCTGTTTGGCCAGGGGGACGGCCAACATAGTCCGTACTTGCGCGAACCCAGGAAAGTGTATTATACTTATAGAGAGCTTTGGAATTCCAAAACGTAGTTATTTGCCGGGGAATTTTTTAATCCTTCGATTACACTCAGGATTAACCCTGAGCGAAGTCGAAGGGTTAATAAAAAAGTTGAG
>JAHFGE010000047.1 GCA_023247575.1 Candidatus Omnitrophota bacterium
TCGCTACCCTCATCATCGTTGACTCGACTTGCCTCTTGTCAAAGAACCCTCGTGCCGCTCAAATCCTAAAAATTAAATCGCAAAGGTTTAAAGAGCGCCTTGGAAATTAACAAAGTCCTGATTTTAATTATAAATCTCACCCTGGGGTCTCAAATGAGGCAAACTACGTAGGATGCTACGTAGTAGTACGCAGAATTTAAGGAGTAGTCGGCAATACGGATGTTTGCGCCTGCTTTTCTGTAATTACTAACGACACCAGAACGCAATTAATTTCTTTACTAGGATCGGTTTTAAAACCTAACCGATTATAAATCTTAAGCATTCTGATATTATGGTGAGCGACATAGGCCATCAACTTTTTAATCCTATGTTTTTTAGCCGCTTCTATTAAATGGGTACACAAAAAGCTTCCAATCCCCATACTTTGATAATCTTCCTTAACCACAAGACCCATTTCGGCAGAATCATCTTGTTTACGAATATATCGGCCTAAGCACACCATCTGAGCGTAAGGCTCAGGACCATCGAATCCAGCAATAGCCATATCTTTGTTATAATCCACTGCTACTCTCGCGTGGGCTACGGCTCGAGGCATGGCTTCCACATGCGCTAGATAACGCTGGTAAATGGTATCGGGATTATGACTGTAGAAAAAATCCTGGATAACTCTTTCATCGGATGGCCGTAAAATACGGAAATAAACTTTTTTACCATCAAAGGAATGAACATCAGGAATAAGTTGTCTAACAGGACTGTCATCGTCTTTAATCGATTTCTGGTCAAAACATACGTATTTCTTCTGGTTAAGATAACCTAAAAGTTCATCACGGAATTTAGGATGAGCAATTTGAATGAGCGACATGCCCCGATCTCTTAAATTTTTGCCATGCAAATAAGCCACCCCGTATTCCGTAACCACATAATGAGCATCGGCCCTGGACGTAACCACTCCTGCCCCTTGATCCAAAAATGGGACTATTCTGGAAATGGTACCATCTTTAGCCGTCGATGGAAGTGCAATGAAGGAGCGGCCACCACGGGAACGTTTGGCCCCACGGACAAAATCCACCTGACCGCCAAAACCGCTAAAAATGTGGGAACCTATGCTATCGGAACATATTTGCCCTGTTAAATCAAGTTGAATAGCAGAGTTAACTGATACCATATTGTCATTCTGGCTAATCACGAATGGATCATTGGTGTATTCCGTTGGATAAAATTGAAAATCTGGGTTTTGGTGTACGGTGCCAAAAAGCTTTTTTGATCCAAGGACAAAACTTAAAATCACCTTACCTTTATTAATACTTTTTTTACGGTTATTGATAATTCCTTTCTTGTACAAATCAACGACCCCATCGGAAACCATCTCTGTATGTATTCCTAGGTCATTCTTATCCTGTAGGTTCATCAAGACAGCATCCGGTATACTCCCTATTCCTAGTTGCAAGGTATCCCCATCCCAAATATAACGGACAAGATTTTTACCAATTTTCATGGAAACCTGATCCGGCGTCCCTTGCGGAAATTCCATCAGCGGTTCATCATCTTCAACCAGATAATCAATACACGTCAGTGGAATCTTGGCCAACCCTAAAGTTTCAGGCATTTGCTTATTCACCTGGGCAATAATGATATCTGCTGCTGAAATGCCAGCTAACAAAATATCCACACTAACCCCTAGCGAAACCATATTGTTTTTATCGGGTGGCGTTACTTGAATCAAAGCGCAATGCAAACGCATTTGGCCGCTTTTAAATAACAAAGGAATTTCTGAAAGAAAAATCGGTATGTAATCGGCATGCCCCTCTGTAATAGCTTCCCGTACATTTTTGCCAACAAAAAACGCGTTGTGGCGAAACGAATCCGCGTATTTGGCTTCGGTGTAAGGGGCAATCCCCACTGTCAAAAGATGGACGATATCATTGTCCCTAAAATGACTGGCATTGCGCACAAGAGCCTCCACCAAATGCTGTGGCTCTGCACATCCAGAACCGATTAAAATCCTTTTACCTTTATGAATTTTGCGTATGGCCGTATCAGCATCCACCCATACTGGGGACTTTTTCTTAAATACATAGGGTTCATAATAAATACTCATAATGAACTCTTATTAAAACCTTGCAAGGCTTTCATATAATTAGTTCGTTCAAAAGCCTCGGGATTAATGCAGAACTTTTGACTCATACTTCCCCGTAATTGAGTTACTGAAACATATTCACGTTCCAGCATCCACTGTTGGACGCCATCAAAAATTTCTTTAGCTTGAGTAATACCATTTTTAAGAAGTATCGAGCACAACATGGTTACATCCGCTCCAACCAGAAGCATTTTAATGACATCCTCAGCACTATGAATTCCTCCAGTAGCGGCAAGATTCGTCTTAATCTGCCCATAAAGAATCGCCACCCATCGCAAGGGCAAGCGCATGGCCTGAGGTGTGCTTAAAAGGACGTTGGGAACAACCGCCAGATTATCCAAATCAATATCCGGCTGGTAAAACCGATTGAACAACACCAAGGCGTCGGCACCTGCCTTATCCAGTCGCTTGGCCATGTTGGCCATGGCACTAAAAAATGGGCTTAATTTAACAGCTACAGGGATAGTTACATTAGCTTTGACCGCTTTAAGAATATCCAAATAAACATCCTCAGCCTCCTGGCTGGTGGTTCTTGCATCGGTAGCCAGAAAATAAATATTTAACTCCAGAGCATCTGCTCCGGCCTGTTGGATTTGTTTGGCATACGTCACCCAGCCTCCATCGGAATGAGCATTCAGACTTCCAATGATAGGAATATTAACCGCTTTCTTAGCTTTAAAAATATGTTCAAGGTATTCATCCGGCCCTATGGCATCATTTCCGGACTTTGGGAAATAGGTCAATGATTCAGCAAAACTTTCAGTACCACTTGTTAAATAATGGTCTAGTTCATAACGCTCACGAGTTATTTCTTCCTCGAACAATGAATAATTGACGATGGCTGCTACCCCTGCATCTTCCAGACGTCGCATATTATCCATACTTTGAGAAAGCGGAGAAGCTGATGCAACGATAGGGTTCTTTAATTTAAGTCCCATGTAATTAGTCGATAAATCAATCATGAGCCCTCCTGATTCGATCCTTTGGCTGCCATGGCATTATAGATCTGCCAGCGTTCTTGAATATCTTTTTGTGCCAAACCATGAAGCTGTTTAGCTGACTGAGGATTAGTTCTGGCAAGCATCTTGAAACGATTTTCCAAATCAGTAAATTCCTGCAAGGAAACCTTAATCGGCCCTGAATCAAGCTGAAAGGGATTCTTACCTTCTTTTAAAAGATTGGGATGATAACGAAATAAAGGCCAGTATCCAGATGCCACCGCCACCTTTTGATTTTGCATAGCTGTCGTCATATTGATGCCATGAGCAATGCAGTGGCTGTAGGCAATGATCAGTGACGGTCCTTCATAATTTTCCGCTTCTAAAAAGACGCGCAAGGTATGCTCGTCTTTGGCACCCATGGCCACAGTGGCAACATAAACATTACCATAAATCATAGCCATTCTGGCTAAATCTTTTTTCGCCAGAGGTTTACCGCCGGCGGCAAATTTTGCCACCGCCGAACGTGGAGTGGATTTCGACATTTGTCCGCCAGTGTTTGAATAAACTTCTGTGTCCAGCACCAAAACATTAACATCTTTCCCTAAAGAAAGCACATGATCTAGCCCGCCAAAGCCGATGTCGTAGGCCCAGCCATCTCCCCCGATAATCCATACGCTTTTTTTGACCAACATATCGGCAACGCTAAGCAGTTGTTTAGCTTCAGGTAATGATACAAAGCCATTTAATTTCTGTTTGAGGATCTCTACTCGCTGGCGCTGTTGGAAAATCCCCGCTTCATCATTTTGGGAAGCCTGCAATATCTCGTTAACAAATTCCATTCCCAGATGAGGTTCTAATTTTTTAACAAGCTCACCGGCCAATTCCTTTTGTTTATCAATAGAAAGGCGAAAGCCTAAACCAAATTCCGCATTATCTTCAAAGAGCGAATTGCTCCAAGCTGGCCCTCGGCCTTCACTATTTTTTGTATAAGGTGTGGTTGGCAAATTGCCACCATAAATAGAAGAGCATCCTGTGGCATTAGCAATCACCATACGGTCCCCGAAAAGCTGCGTAGCTAATTTAATGTAGGGAGTCTCTCCGCAGCCCGCACAAGCACCGGAGAATTCAAATAGCGGCTGCAACACCTGAGAAGAACGTACCGCTGACTTTTTAACTAAGTCCCTTTTGAGCTCAGGTATTTTTAAAAAGAAATCCCAATTTTTCTTTTCCTGTTCTTTCAACGGCGGCTGTGGCTGCATGTTAATAGCTTTTAATCTCGTTTCAGATTTATTTTTCACTGGACAAACATCGACGCAGAGGCCGCAACCAGTGCAGTCCTCAGGAGCCACCTGAATGGTGTATTTGAGCCCCTGCCATTCTCGATCCTTGGCGTCCATGGATTGAAATGTCTGGGGAGCGCCTTGCAGATGAACGGGTTCGTAGACTTTAATACGAATAACCGCATGGGGACAAACCATGGTACATTTGCCGCACTGAATACAAATATCTCTGTCCCAAACGGGAATTTCCTGAGCAATATTACGTTTTTCCCATTGACTGGTTCCTGTTGGATAGGCTCCATCACAAGGAAACGCACTCACGGGCAGTTCGTCACCTTTGCCGGCAATCATCATGGAGGTCACATTTTTAACAAAATCTGGAGCATTGGCCAGCTCCGACGGTACCGTCGGAGCCAGCATAGGACCATCGAAAGCAACAGTACCAGCCTCGATGGTACCGTCGGGGCTAGTCATCTTCTCTATCTTTATTTCATGCAAGTGGACTAGGGTGTGATCCACAGCTTCAAAGTTCATCCGCATGACGTCCTCTCCTTTTCTACTATAAGTTTTACGGATGGATTCTTTGATCGCTTCAATGGCTTGCTCCTTTGGCAAGACCCCAGAAATGGCAAAGAAACATGTCTGCATGATCGTGTTGATTCTCATGCCTAATCCTGCCTGGCGAGCTACACTATAGGCATCGATAATAAAGAAACATAGTTTCTTGTCTTTAATTGTCTGGGTGAGGCTTCGAGGAATATGGCCACAGACTTCTTCAGGACTATAAGGGGTATTAAGAAGGAAAATACCGCCTTTATCGATATCTTTCAAAACATCATAAATTTCTATAAAGTGATATTGATGGCACGCCACAAAATTAGCTTTACTGACAAGGAAGGTGGAATGGATAGGTTTAGGACCAAAACGTAAATGGGAAACGGTGACTGATCCAGCCTTCTTGGAATCATAAACAAAATATCCTTGGGCGTACAAAGGTGTATTTTCACCGATAATCTTAATAGTATTCTTATTAGCACTTACTGTTCCATCTGCACCTAAGCCATAAAAAATGGCCCTCACACCTTTACCACTTTCGATGGTAAAGTGTTCATCGAATTCAAGACTCGTTTTTCCAATGTCGTCATTGATGCCTATCGTAAAATGATTCTTTGGGAATGGTTTAAGCAGCTCATCGTAGACCCCCTTGATCATGGCGGGTGTAAATTCTTTTGAGGATAATCCATAGCGGCCGCCAATGATTTTAGGCATTTGTTTAAATTGGTTTTCACCTAAGGTTTCCACAAAAGCATTGACCACATCTAGATACAAAGGTTCCCCGACACTTCCAGGCTCTTTGGTCCTATCCAACACTGCAATAGCCTTAACTGTTTTAGGGATGGCTTCTATAAACCGTTTGATGGCAAAAGGACGGTACAAACGAACTTTAATAAGTCCCACTTTTTGCTTATCTTTAACCAATTTATCTACAGTGTCTTGACACGCTTCCACACCGGATCCCATGATGATAATAAGTCGTTCAGCATCGAGTGATCCATGATATTCGAATAGCTTATATTGCCGTCGGGTGAGAAAAGCAAATTTATCCATGGTTTTTTGCACGATGTCAGGGCAAGATACATAAAATGGGTTAACTGTTTCTCGAGATTGAAAATAAACATCTGGATTTTGGGCCGTACCTCGAATCACGGGCTGATCCGGTGTCAATCGATTAGCCCGATGTGCTAATATCAGCTTTTCATCAATCATGGTGCGAATGTCTTCATAACTAAGTTGTTCAATTTTGGCTAT
The DNA here is from genome assembly GCA_023247575.1 of Candidatus Omnitrophota bacterium. Taxonomy (GTDB): domain Bacteria; phylum Omnitrophota; class Gorgyraeia; order Zapsychrales; family Fredricksoniimonadaceae; genus JACQCF01. Next base: position 6,168 of record JAHFGE010000047.1, read on the forward strand.
CTCGTGGGAGGTACGGAATCCGTCGAAAAAATGTAAGAAAGGTAACTTGCCCTCAAGCGTTGCGGCATGGGCAATCAAAGCAAAATCCATAACTTCCTGGACACTGCAAGAACACAACATCGCAAAACCTGTCATACGGCTAGCCATAACATCGGAATGATCACCAAAAATGGAAAGACCATGGGTAGCAACGGCCCGAGCAGCTATATGAAAAACCGTTGGAGTCAATTCACCGGCGATTTTATACATATTAGGGAGCATCAACAATAAACCCTGGGAAGAAGTGAAAGTCGTTGTCAATGCTCCAGTTTGTAAAGCCCCGTGGACAGCGCCTGCAGCTCCTGCCTCGCTTTGCATTTCCTGCACGACGGGGACAGTGCCCCAAATATTTTTTTTACCCGCCGAAGACCATTCATCAGTCCACTCCCCCATGGGAGACGAAGGGGTAATGGGATAAATAGCAATCACTTCACTGGCCGCGAAAGCAACATAGGCTGCTGCCTCATTACCATCTATGGTGATTTGTTTGCGTGCTGTCGAGGACGGATTTTTAGACGATATTTCAGACATTTTGTGATGAGTTCCTTTTTTTCTTCCAGGTGAAGTTCCTGGTCTATGGGCTTATAGACACTTTCTATCTCAATTTGAATGTGATTGCGCATCAGACAAACAGCATAAATGCCCTTTTCCTTAATTTGATCAATGATTTTTTGTTGCCTTAACTCGTTCTTTTCTACTCTCAACTGTTTGGATAAAAATTCAAAATTTTTAATACTGAGTTTGAATTCATTGCGTTCAGCCCTTAAGAAGCACAGCATGGGATACAGTTTAGGAATATGCATTTGCACATAAGAGAAAATGACTTCCTCATCGAGCTCAATATGTTCTAACAACTTCTTTTTAAGAAACTGTACGGTTTTTTCGATGGCCTTAGTATTCTTACCAAAGAACACTTTGCCTTCATATTGAAGGTTGCTGATGGAGTCATTAAGTTCATCCAGCTTTTGCAGGACATCCTGATGCTCCTTCTTAAACAGTGCCATAACACTTTTAATGTATAAATTTCTTTCAGCCATTTGGTTCCTTTCTCTAAAAAAATTTGAATTAGATTTTAATTTTATTATTACAAAACTATGTCATTATGTCTGTGACTGGCGTCACATGAGGTGACTTTGAAATAAGTACGTAACAAAGACAGCAATGATAAGGGCAAAACCTGCAAACAGAGAAGCTAAACCAAAAACCAGACATTTGATAACGGTTTTTTTAGAAGGTGGTGGAACTAGCACGCTTTCAAGCTTACCTTCAACCAGCAGGCGACGATATTCCTGTGGTCTTTCTTTCATAAAACGTTCCAAGGGAATGACACCGCTAAAGATAGAAAGGTCGATGGGAAAGTTCTCTACTCTTAAATGATTATGAAAGAAATGTACTGTAAAAATAAAGGCCAAGGCTAACAAGGCTTCATCGCTATGGATAATGGCCGCCATGTTTAAAATGGAACCAGATAGAAATTGAGTAAAAAACGCCGGAAACCACATAATAAATCCGGAAAGTCCAATAATACATACCCCCCAAAATACAGCGAAGTAATCAAATTTTTCAAAATAAGTCCAACGGTCATATTTAGGGCGCTCTCCTTTATAAAAAAACCATTTCAGATTATCCTTAAAATCTACGAAATCTTTCACCCTGGGCATCATTGAATCGGGACCGTAAAAAAATCCTCTATCATTTTTTAAAATAGCATAATACGCTACGTAAAGAAGATGAAATACGAAATATCCCCATGTCACTAGCCCAAATAGGCGATGAAAGTATCTGGCCGTCTCTATACCACCCAGGAACATACATAGAGATTGAGCCCAATGGGTGTAATAATATTTAAGCGGCAGGCCTGTCATAACTAGACCTAAAAATGAAACAACGACTATGCCATGTAACCTTCGTTGAAGGTTGGTAAAGCGACGGATATACTTATCTGGATGAGGGGCAATGACAAATTCTCGTCGAATTAAAGCTACTATGGCCCGTTGAAACCACAGCATGGTGTGAATTCCCCAAAATAAAAAGACCGATATCAGCAGATATTTCATAAATTGATAAGTGTAATAAACAAGTGCAGAATGTTTTTTATCCTTTGGATTAATATGTGGATCATATTTAATAAAATTATTGTTAATATGATTATGGCATTTTGCACAAGTATTCAGCAATTGTATTTTATTGATGGAGGAAACGGAATCGCCAGCTGGTAAAATTTTATGAGCCGTATGGCAATCCGAACATTTTGCTGCTATCCCAGATCCTAAAGAGGTTGCTTTGCCATGAAATGTGTCCGCATAGGTAGCAATCCTTGCTTGATGACAGTACCCGCATTCTTGAGGAATAGCCAATTGAGAGGCTTTGCTTTGTGGATTAACGATGCCGTGCTCAGTATGGCAAGACGTGCACACCGGTGCATCCAGGGATCCAGCCAGCCATAATTGGCCATGAATACTGGACACATAATCATTATAAATACCTTCATGGCATTTACGGCAGGTATTAGGCACGTTCTTTTTCGATACCGTAGACTCAGCAGACGAAACCGGCAATATGGCGTGTGGCCCATGACAGTCCGCACAGGTAGCAGAAACCGTCAGCCCTTTAAGGTGAACACCCTGACCATGAACACTGGTTAAATATTTGTTAACAAAATCAGCTGAGGGAAGCTCAGGGTGTCTCTTTAAAACATCCTTATTGGTATGGCATTTAATACAAAGTCCATCACTTTTAAGGTGATTAACCGTAGAACGCAGATCGGCTTTGGCAAAAATATTGTGGGTTCCATGGCCCCTTTTGCAGCGGTTGAGCATGAGCGCTTCTTTGATATTCCTTGGTAATATCATTATGGCAAGAGCCACAATTGACTTTTGTAAGTGTATCGGCATGAGGCAATATTTTAATATCGCTGTGGCAATCGACACAAGCAACATCTTTGTGAGCAGATTGTTTAAAAACTTTTTCATCAACCAAAGGCTCATTGTCGGCATGGCATTCTAGGCAGGCTGAGTTAGTCAGTTTTGTTGCTTGTGGCTTTTCCTGGGCATAGCCAGCAGTTGACGCAGAACAAAAAGCAAGCATTCCACAAAGCAGCAAGATACGCTTTGTTTGAGTTAATAACATACCTTTTATATTAAAAGGTCTTGGTTTCTATGTCTGTGATGGAAATCACTAAGGGCTTAGGATTCAAGTTTGGACTGTAAGCCTTCTTTGTCGCGGATAATGATTTGCTGCGGCTTGATATCGATGAGTCTGGCACGTTTAAGCTGATAAAGGTGGCGAACCACGGTCTCGCGGGCCGCCCCTATCCTTTGGGCAATTTCCTCGCGGGTAAAATTGATTAAAAGAACTTCCTGTTTGTGAGACGCCTCGCTTTGAGTAGACATATCCAGCAAAAACTTAATCAACCTTTTTTTGACTTCCTGCAGAGAAACTTCCACAATCAAAGAACTGAACCGGCAAAGCCGGTCAGCAAAAAGCTTGTTGAGAGCATGGGTTAAATTAGCATTGGTCTTTACAAGTCTGATGTAATCATCACGGGACAAAAACCAGAGTGAGCAAGGCGTTAAAGCCTGCGCATTGGTTGAACAGCTCCAAGTACTAGCCCCTGGATTGCAGGCACAGGTATTTCCTGGATTTAATATTTCTAGAATCTGTTCCCTGCCAGAAGAAGCGGTACGAAATATCTTAACCCTTCCCGATTTAACAATAAAAATACGTTCACATGGATCGCTCTCCCAAAAAAGGGCTTCACCTTTTTCAAAAGATTTAACTTTTAAACAGGCTTCCACCAGGGCCCGTTCACTGGAAGGCAAAGCTTGAAAAAGCGGAATATCGCGTAGGTTTATAGAATCTTTATCGCTCATGATTGTTTGCGATGAATGAAAAAAGAAGTTACACCTAAAAAAATTATTTCACAAACTACGTAAATGGCAAGTGTGGAAGCCACCCCTGAAGTAAATCCATAGGAATGCAACCCCACACTTAAAAGATTAACTCCAAACCAGGCCCACATAACAACCACCATGCCTAAAACTGAACCTATGGCGACTCCTCGGGCACCGATAAGATCAGAAACTTTGGCGTGAAGAACCATGGTGGTCCAAATCACGATCATTAAAGCCCCGTTTTCTTTGGGGTCCCATCCCCAAAATCTTCCCCAGCTCTGGTCTGCCCATATACCGCCTAAATTGGTTCCCAGAAAGGTCAAAGGCAAGGCCAGACCTAAAACTCCCAGAGTTGTCTTATAGGTTTTCTCCAAAACTGAATTGTTTTTACCAGTCGCTGCCTGCAGCAGCCAGATATGTCCTAAAACACCGGCCACACAAGTTGCTCCATAACCCATGGTGATGGTCGTCAC
>JAHFGE010000139.1 GCA_023247575.1 Candidatus Omnitrophota bacterium
GATTTGAACGATTGGGAGGAAAGATCCCTAAAGGTGTTTTGTTGGTGGGGCCGCCGGGAACAGGCAAAACCCTTCTGGCCAAAGCTGTGGCTGGCGAGGCTGGAGTGCCTTTCTTTTCTCTGAGCGGCTCGGACTTTGTGGAAATGTTTGTTGGGGTGGGAGCTTCCCGCGTACGCGATCTGTTTGACCAAGGCCGCAAGGCTGCCAAGACCTCCGGCAAAGGGTGTATTATTTTTATTGATGAAATCGATGCGGTGGGCCGCCAACGTTTTGCCGGTATCGGCGGCGGCAACGACGAACGCGAACAGACCCTCAATGCTTTGCTGGTGGAGATGGACGGCTTTAATACCATCAGCGGTTTGATTTTGATTGCCGCCACCAACCGTCCCGACACCTTAGACCCGGCTCTTCTTCGTCCGGGCCGTTTCGACCGTCAAATTATCGTGGGGCTGCCGGATATCAATGGCCGGGAAGGTATTTTGAAAGTCCATACCAAGAAAATTAAACTCGCCGAACAGGTCAATTTACGGCGGATTGCCCAACAGACTGTCTATTTCTCCGGGGCTGATTTGGCCAATGTCTGCAATGAAGCAGCTCTTTTGGCCGCCCGCCGCAATAAAGAAAAAGTGGGCATGGAGGAAATGCTGGCTGCCGTTGAGCGTGTGACCATGGGCCCTGAAAAGAAAAACCGGGTGACGTCCAAGAAAGAAAAAGAAATGACTGCGTATCATGAAGCCGGGCATGCGTTATTGTCTGTACTTATTGAGGAGGTTGATACTTTCACCAAGGTTTCCATTATTCCGCGCGGCCTGGCAGGAGGGTATACCTTGACTCCTCCTCGAGAAGACAAACATTACATGGCTAAAAAAGAGCTTATGGGTATGATGACCGTGCTTTTAGGAGGCATGGTCGGTGAAGAAGTTTATATGAATGATACCACGACCGGCGTCTCCAATGATTTGCAAAAAGTGTCTCAAATTGCCCGCAGCATGGTGTGTGAATACGGCATGAGTGAAAAGCTCGATAAATTAGCCTTTGGCAAACAAAATCACCAGATGTTTTTGGGGCGAGATTTATTTGAAGAAAAAAATTACAGCGAAGAGACAGCCCGAAAAATCGATGAAGAAGTTCACCATATTGTCAATGAATGTTACACCAGGGCCAAAGATCTTTTGACCCAGCATCGCGATAAGCTGGACCTGCTGGCTAAGCGTTTGATTGAAAAAGAAACCATTGACATTGACGAAGCCCGCACTTTTTTGAATATTCCTGAACATAAATTAAATTTGCACCATGACGAGACGCCCGCCACTGACGGCATTTTTCATCAGGCCCCGCCATCTTCTTAAAGCGCGCCAATACACTTTTGTTTTAAAAGACAAGACGCTGGTGATGGGGGTGGTGAATTTAACACCCGATTCTTTTAGCCATGATGGCTGTTTGGCCAAAAACAATAACCCGGCTGCCAATGTTCGTTTTGCCAAACACATGATTGCTCATGGCGCCGATATTCTTGACTTAGGGGCAGAATCATCCCGTCCCGGCGCTGTGGCCATCTCGGTGAGCCAAGAGCTTGAGCGCCTCATGCCGACCTTAAAAAGGCTCGTCAAAGAAGTCAACGTGCCGATTTCCGTTGATACCTATAAGCCGCCAGTGGCTCAAGCGGCTCTGGAAGCAGGGGCATCGATAGTCAATAATATCAGAGGCACTCAAGTGGATAGGGCGCTTCTGGAGGTGGTGCGTGATTATGGGGCTGCCATTGTCCTCATGCATATGCGAGGCGACCCTTTGACCATGCAAAGTCAAGCGTCCTATAAGAACGTCGTTAAAGAGGTGATGGGGGAGCTTAAAAGTTCGATAGAAAAATACTTGGAGATGGGTATAAAAAAGAATAGAATCATCATCGATCCGGGAATAGGATTTGCCAAAACCACAGGGCATAATTTAGAAATTTTAAGAAACCTTGCAAGATTGCATCATTTGGGATGTCCGCTATTGATTGGGCCTTCGCGCAAATCTTTTATTGGCCATATTCTACACAAAGAACCAGACGATCGTCTCATGGGTACAGCGGCCACGGTCAGTTTAGGTATTGCCCAAGGAGTGCATATGGTGCGAGTGCATGATGTCGAGGCTATCAAAGACGTTGTTCGGGTGTGTGATGCGATTATGAATTGACATATAAGGAGCGATATGACTCAACAATTAACTGTAGACAAAAATCTAACCATCAAACAATGGTGTGAGGTTTGCCACAGCGTTGCCAAAGAAAAAGGTTTTTGGGAGAAGGAGCGTAATATCGGTGAGGCGCTGATGCTTATTGTGACGGAAATTGGCGAGGCCATGGAAGGTTATCGCCACCAGGACCAGGATAATTTTAGAGAAGAACTGGCCGACACCTTTATCCGTCTGTTTGACCTTTGCGGCGGTTTAGACATTGACATTGAGGCGGAAATCATCAAGAAGGCCGAAAAAAACAAGAGCCGTCCGTATAAACATGGAAAAATCTGTTAATGAGCACATGACTTACGGAAGCGATAGCGACGTAAGTCATAGGTGCGAATTAATCCCGAACTCTTAGGATTTATTACGCAGTGAGGGATCTCTTGAGAAAGATAATTATGCGTAGGATTGTAATTGTTGGAATATGTGTATTATTGGCCGGCTGTGTTACGGTACAGATACCCAACTATATCCCGGCCGATCACCCGTATGTCCGTAAAGTTTCCGGTAATTACAATGAGATCATTGATGCTATTAAGGTGGTTTTATTTAAAGACGGCTACAGTATTAAATCCCAGGTCAACCCTGCTATTTATGAGCGCCGCAGTGATGGCGGGGACCAGAGCAAAGATGTACTTTTCTTTACCAATATGAAGCAGCATCCGAAGTTTCTTTATTCCACCTATACGCACTTTAACATTTTTGTCCACCCCATCGCTGAAGGGGCGGAAGTGGATGTGCGCTACAACGCCACCACGCCTGTTTGGCTCAAGCAATTCCAGGGTTCCCGCAACGATAAACTGGCCAACCGCTTTTTGAATCAAGTCGAGCAAGAGCTGGAGAGCAAATAAAAATTTGCCATTTGTGCATTTACATGGCATACTTTTCTTAATCATCATTTTTCTTTCAACCAAAGGGAGATCATGTTTAAACGTTTTATTGCCTCATTCGTCTGCATTACTTTTATTTTTTCTAATTTTCAACCGGTTTATGCTCAATCCGTAGAGACCCCCACAGTCCCGCCGTTGGCGGGACAAGACGTGGGGGCGTCTCTACAATTGCCAGAGCCAGGCCAGATGGTTGGCCCATCGCAACCTTTCTCGCCCTTGGCCTTAAAAGGCCTGGTGGTCAATCTCCAAAAACCGCTGGAATTTCAGTTTATTGTTGACATTGGTAATTCTGGTGTCATTCCCGCGAAAGCGGGAATCCAGAATTCTGGATCCCCGATTAAAACATTCGGGGATGACAAGGCGTTAAAAGAACAAGCCCAGCACCTGGTCAAATATTTCCTTGCCGGCCTGACCATCCCCGAAGGCGACTTATGGGTCAATCTTTCCCCGTATGAAAAAGACCGCATGACTACCCAATCTTTAGGCCAAACCGAGCTTGGCCGGGACATGTTAGCCCAGGATTATATCCTCAAGCAATTAACCGCCTCTCTTATTTATCCCGAGAAAGATTTAGGCAAAGAATTCTGGAACAGGGTATACACCCAAGCCCAAGCGCAGTTTGGTACCATCAATATTCCAGTCAATACCTTTAATAAGGTATGGATTCTTC
>JAHFGE010000140.1 GCA_023247575.1 Candidatus Omnitrophota bacterium
AATTGTAAATGACGCCCATATTCAAATAACCTAAAGCATATCGCGGGTGGAAATGAACCAATCTCTGATACAACCCTAAGGCCGTTTTGAAATCTCCTTGCTCCTGATAGCGATTAGCCAAATTGTACAAAGCCTTCTCATAAGTGGGATTGAGTTGGAGAGATTTTTTATAAAAACGGATGGCCTCCTCAAAACCGCCCACCTGCTCATAAAGAAAACCCAGATTAAAGTAATCCACCGCCGTATATTTTTTGCGCTTGGATAACTCTTCATAATCTGACAATACCTCCTCACGTTTTTCCTGATATTCTTTCTGCACCGGATAATTGGTGATCGCTTTGCTATAAGCCGCGATCACATTCACATACACATCTTCCTCGTCAGGATATGCCTTCAAAAGACGGTTAAAGGTGTCAATGGATGGTTGGGGCTTACCCATTTTTTGGTACAGCAATGCTAAGTCAAAAAGAATGTCTTTATTGACCGGATCAAGCCTCAAGGCTTGATTGTACAAAACCAGAGCATCGTCAAATCTATCCACCGCCTGATAAAGATCGGCTAAATTAATGTAAGCATTGAGATACTTGGCGTCCATGGCAATGGCCTGGCGATAAAGATCAATGAGCTCTTGAATTTTCTTAAGGCTTTCTTTGGGAACAGTCATTTTATTTTCGTCGGCTCCGCCAGCGATCAAGTCTGTATAATTGCGGTCATCATTCTTGGCCTGGTTGTATTCACCAAGCTCCTGCAAGCAAAAAGCTAAATGATTAAAAGCCATGGCCGTGGGCCTTGTCTTGAGTTGAGATTTCCAAAAAACAACTGGATTACGCCACTGAAAGGTTTGATGGTAAGTTAAAAGGATCAACCCTGCCATTAAAGCGGCGATGGCCATATAAAACAAAAACCGAACCACCGCTTCCTGGGTTTTGAAAAAACGATTGATCCTAGCAATCGCCAAAGCAGCCAGCATGGATAAGACGCCCCAAGCCAGGTACCAATGATGAAAAATAATCGCATGAAAAGAGAGGCGACTCTGCCAGCCGATGGCGGCCAGAATCAAAACATATGGCCACAAACGGATAATTGTAGGGAACGCATATATGCGTTCCCTACATAAAATCATCGCCATCGGAAGACTTAAGGCCGCCGGATTAGCCAGTACACTTAACAGTCCCAAGCCTAAGCTTATGAAAAATTTATCTTTTTGAAATGCAAGCAAGGCCGCCATATAAAATACGGCGGAAAGCAAATCCTTACGCTTGGCAATCCAGGCCACGGTCTCCACATGCATGGGAACAATCGCAAAAAGAATGGCTCCTAAAAAAGCCTCCGGCTTTTTGATGCCTAAATTTAATGCGAAAAAGAAAACCAGAAGGACAACAAGGATATGCAGCAGAAGATTATCCAGATGATAAAAAAAAGGATTGAGACCGAACAATCGATGTTCCAAAACAAAAGATAAACTGCCCAAAGGAATGTACATCCCGCCTACGCGTTCTCTCAATAATGCCTTGATATGGTGGTTAAGAACATCCGCATTTTGGGTCAGATAAACATTGTCCTTCCAATCCAAAAATTGAGCTTTTAAGACAGGGCTGAATGTCAAGAAGGTTAATAAAGCCAATACGCCGGCCATGAATAAGTTCTTCTTGCGGGAAGATAAAATGGAAGGTAACGGCATGCTAGTATTGAATAATGGAGTAAATCGGTAAATCCTTGAGATGTTCCTTGCCCTTCAGGAATTGTAATTCTATAAGAAAAGCTACACCAACGATTTTAGCTTTTTGAGCTTTAATTAAATCAATCACCGCTGTCATGGTACCGCCGGTCGCCAGCAAATCATCGACAATCAACACCCGGGCATTGGGCTTGAGGGCATCTTCATGAATTTCTAACGTGTCCATACCATATTCCAACTGATAGGTCACACTTTTGGTTTTATAAGGCAGCTTGCCCTTCTTACGTACCGGCACAAAACCTGCACCTAATTTGTACGCCAAAGCTGCGCCAAAAATGAACCCACGGGCCTCGATGCCTACCACATACTGTACTTTTTCTTTCTTAAAATTCGACGCCAAGGCATCGATGGCTTTTTTAAAAGCGTCTTTATGTTTTAAAAGCGTGGAGATATCTTTAAAGACGATTCCTTCTTTAGGGAAATTGGGGATGTCACGGATATGTTTTTTCAGGTCGGTTATTTTCATATTTTCCCCATGGATTCGGCCTTGATGAATTCGGCCGTAAGCACCTGTTTATAAGGTAATTTGGCTTGGCCATGGCTGACTTGATAAAGTATTTCTAATCCTAAACGCCCCATTTCAATGAGTGGCTGGGCCACCGTCGCTAATTTCACGGGAGAGTGGGCATTTAAAGGGTTATCATCAAATCCGCAGATAGAAAGATCTTCCGGAATACGAATTTTTTTAGACTTAGCCACATCCATGGTCTCCAGCGCCATCACATCGGAGGCAGCAAATATGGCGGTGGGCCTGTCTTTGAGCTTAAGCAATTCCTGGGCGGCCATACGGGCTGGTGTTCTTAAAAATCCACCGATTTTCACATAGTTTCTATCCACCGCAATGTGATGTTTATCCAGCGCATCATAATAACCTTCCAGGCGGGCCTGGCCAGCCTGGGTGGATTGGTCTCCGGCGATGGTGGCAATGTGTTGATGGCCCAGTTTAATAAATTCTTCAATGACCTTGAAAGCGGCCTCATAATTATTGACGGCAATATAGTTCATGGGCTCATCGAGCACATTATTGAGCACCATACACGGCATCCCCCGCATAATCGCTTTTTTAACGATATCAATATCATTGTCGATATCGGCAAATAAAATCCCATCCACGGTCTTTCGATCCAATAAAGTCGGATCAAGCCAGACACTGTGGTTGGAACGATCCGTAATGTGCACCAAAAAGTCAACATTTAAACGGCTGGCCGCCAGGTTGACACCTTTGGTAATTTCACCCGTATAAAAAGAATGAAAAATATCCTCAAAACGAGGCAAAATCAAAACAAAGATTGGTTTGCGTTTGGTAGCCATAATTCTCCTCTTAGGACTCCTCCTGATCTTTAAGGATTTTTTTTAACTTATGGATGATCATCTCCTGGATTTGTCGCACCCGTTCCCGGGAAAGGCCAAGTTTACGGGCGATCTGAGCCAATGTATAACTTTCTCCATCGGTCAAGCCATAACGCATTTCAATAATAGTGCGCTCCCGCGGATCTAAACTGTCCAGTAAAGAACGGGCGCGTTCTTTATTCAGAAACAATTCCACTTCCTCATCGGGAGCAACCAAATTTTCATCCTCGAGAACATCAATCATCTGACCATCGCTATCTTCACCTAAAGGAGCATCCAGGCTGGACATTTTCGTAATCGCCATTTCCAATTCCCTCACTCGTTCAACGGTGATTCTCATTTTTCTGGCAATTTCGTTAGCGCCAGGCTTACGGCGCATCTGTTGGCTCATTGTTTCCATCAATTTGCGGTATTTGAGAATTTCTTCGTTTAAATAAACAGGAACGCGGATCATTTTGCCCTGGTCAATAATCGCCCGGGAAATGCCCTGTTTGATCCACCAGGCCGCATAGGTGGAAAAACGAAAACCCCTATTAGGGTCAAATTTATCCACTCCCCGCATCAGCCCCATATTGCCTTCTTCAATTAAATCACTTAAGGAAATACCTAAATGAGCGTAGCGCTTGGCAATGGAAATAACCAGACGAAGGTTGGACCGGATCATCTTTTCCCGGGCAGCTTTGTCTCCTTTTTTA
>JAHFGE010000141.1 GCA_023247575.1 Candidatus Omnitrophota bacterium
TGAATGATCTCTTGGATGGTCGACCAAGGAGACTCTGGCAAAAAGCCTGATAATCCTTTTGAATGGCTTTAAAGACATTAGCCGTGACGCATAAAATTTTCGCCGTCTCCCCAGGTATCAAGAGGGGGTAAGGATCAATGGTACCATTCCCATTAAGGAAAAATGTTTTTATTGACAAATCACGTTACCACCCGTATACTTATATCCGTAGTAAATAAAGAGCAGAAGCGTCTTTAAACCGTAGGGTGAAGGATGTATGCCTTACGGTTTTTATTTTGCCGTTATTTACTTGCAAATGTTCAGGAAAAGGAGGTAGTAAGTAATGGCAAAAGGTACAGTAAAATGGTTTAGTGACCAAAAAGGTTTTGGCTTCATTACTCCCGAAAACGGTAAAGATGTATTTGTCCATCACAGCGCAATTCAAGGTGAAGGCTACAAATCATTGGCCGAAGGTCAGGCGGTTGAGTTCGATATCACCACCGGTCCTAAAGGAGAACAAGCTCAGAACGTTGTGAAACTCTAAGCTAATAAAAATTAAGCCCCCACTGTCCCGCCGTTGGCGGGACAGTGGGGGCTTTTTATTTCCTTAAAAATTTAATAAACTCTTTCCCTCATTAACACACCCATGAAATAAAAATTTCTGGAGTTTTGGCCTCATGGACATTTTTGATTTTACCAGGTATACTTTAAGTAGCGGTGCGTCTGGTTAGATGGAGGGATAAGGGCGTAAAGCTCTGTGCCCCGTATAAAGCCAGTTAGGTTTCTACAGGGGGGGATTTACAGGAGAGGTTTTTGAGGAATGAAAAATCCTTTGCGTTTATTTAGTGTGCGTGTGACCTTGGCGACCATTGTCTCCATGGTTATTATTGTCCTTTTAAGCGACAGCCTTATTTACCGGTTTACCATCAAGTCTCAATTTGAAGATTTGCGTGATCGCCTTAAAACCATAGCACAGACTGCGGCTATGATGATCAATGCTGAATATTTACAGCAGATCCCTCTGATCAAAGAAGGCGTCAGAACCCAGGCTTATGGGATTATCAGTGATCAACTTAAAAAAATCAAAGCAGCTAATCCTAAAATCAAATATATTTATATTTTAAGCCGTAGGGACCCTTCAGGGAAAGCGTGGAAATTTATTGTCGATATAGATTCGACAACCTCTTCCGGCGTAGTGTCTGGTTCAACGCCTGGAACACCTTATGATGCCAGCCGTTTTAAGGAAATGCTTAATGCCACCAATACTCCCTCGGCAGATCGTAAATTAGAAACAGATGAATATGGAACTACCCTTTCAGGATATGCCCCTATACGTGATTCCCTGGGTAAACCTATTGCCGTGTTAGGTGTGGATATGAATGCTAACGATATTTATATGATGGAAGCTGAAATTCGACGCAGATCTCTATGGATTCTTTTAGCGGGCATTCTATTTTCTTTGCTTTTAGGAACTTTTATTTCCAGACGGGTCATTGTGCCTATCAATCAACTTAAGACAGGCATTCAATATATCAGTGAAGGGCATTGGCATCATCAAGTCCATGTTGCCGGTGACGAGGAGATTGCTCAACTGGCCAAAGCTTTTAATGACATGGCCGGCGGGCTCCATGAGTCCAAACAAAAATTACTTAATTATTTTTACGATACCGTCAAATCATTGGTCATGCTTTTGGAAGCGAGGGATCAGTACACTCTGGGACATTCAGAAGCCGTAGCTTATTATTCGGAAAAAGTGGCTCAGCGCATGGGAATGGAACCTAAAACTATCGAATATTTCAAACGTGTCGTTCTTTTACATGACATTGGTAAAGTAGGAGTACGCGACAGTATCTTGCATAAACCCGGCAAACTCGATGACCAGGAGTGGGAGGCCATTAAATTGCACCCAGTTTTAGGAGAACAGATTTTAAAGCCGGTTCTTAATGATTCTCTTATGCTTTCCGTCGTCCGCAATCATCATGAGCGCTATGATGGTCGAGGCTATCCGGACGGCTGGTTGAAGGACCAAATACCGTTACTGGTTGCCATAGTCACCGTAGCGGATAGCTATGATGCTATGACATCTGATCGAGCTTATCGGAAAGCCATGGCGAAAGAACAGGCCATGGAACAACTCCTCATCAATCGGGGCAGCCAATTCCATCCCGATGTTGTAGACATTTTTATAGGAATTCTTAACCAGGAGGATGGGGGCGTCGATGCTTTAAGAACTCCCAGGTGGCAGGCATAAGTGAAATGACCACAATCGCTATAATGACCAGAGAAAAATTCTTTTCTACCCAAGGCAGATGGCCAAACCAATAGCCACTCCAAAGACCAACAGAAACCCATAAAAAACCTCCCAGGAAATTATAAAGTGCGAATTTCCGATAATCCATTTGACCTACCCCGGCCAGAAAGGGAGCCATGGTCCTTAGGATAGGAAGGAAGCGAGTCAGAATAATAGTTTTGCTGCCGTATTTTTCAAAAAATTCATGGGTACGTTTTAAGTGCTGAGGTTTAATGAGTTTTTGGTCAGATCTCGAGACTACATGGGCCATCTTTGTACCGACAAAATAGTTAACAATGTTGCCTGAGACGGCGGCTGTGGTCAATAGGAGCCATAGCCAGGCCATGGAGATGGCCCCCGCTGCCGATAAGGCGCCCAGGACAAAAAGCAAAGAATCACCGGGGAGAAAAGGCACCACCACCAAGCCTGTCTCGCAAAAAATGATTAAAAAAACAATCCCATAGGTCCAGCCTCCAAAGGATCCATTGAGGGCGCTGATGGTATGGTCGAGGTGGACAAAAACGTCAATCAGATGTTTGATTTGTTCCATAGGCTACCCTATAATAAGATGGTTCATATAAAATTTCATGAAAAATATTAGATATTTTTTTATCCTTTTGGTTTTTGTGCTTGTCGGATGTTTTTTAGCCCGCCTTTTTTATCAAGAAAAGGCCCTCAAGCAGATTGTTGCCCGGCTGGAGGCGGATTCTCGGGTCGCCGAAGTTTTGGTGACAAGCGTGAGTTACAATGAAGAACTAAAAAAGAATTTTACGACTATTAAGTTTCTAGAATATGATACCGAGGGTAAGCCACTTAAGCCTAAATACTTTACTTTTCCTGGTAACATTATTCAGTTTCAATCCCTGGTGGTTCGTTTTGATGATCGTTTTGTTGTCGCGGGAGATCGACTCAGAGGCAAAAGTGTTTATTTGTTTTGGAAAGTCTTTTGTTTGGATGGCCCTAACACCAAAGAATTCCCCATCACTTATTTAGAAGAAGTCCCCGAAGGATATAAAGTGAGTCCCAAACCCAATGTTTTCGAAAACCACTTTTGGCGCAAATTTTGGCAGTACGCGTTTGATCAACGGTCGGCTTCTAGAGAGGGGATTAAAAATGTTCAAATTGAAGCTCCAGGGATGGTATTTATCCCCGGGTATCTCTATACCATTAAAATTGAGCATGATGGAGGTTTAAGAATTGACACGGCTGTTCTGCCGAATATACTCAAGGGAGAAAAGATACCGAGTTAATGTTTAGCGGATGCTTATTTGATTTTTTCTTCTACAAAGTTTAAGGCCTGTCGTGCATTGGCATCGTAAGGATCCATACGAAGGAACTGCAGTAAATTTTCTCGGCAGTTTTTATAATCTCCCAACTGCAAGTACAATTGTGCCAGAGATTTGTAAGAAAATAAAAAATCTGGATTTAATTTAAGAGCTTTCTGGAAG
>JAHFGE010000142.1 GCA_023247575.1 Candidatus Omnitrophota bacterium
AATCAGGGGTGGCCAAAATGTAATAATCGAGGGAATATTGCTGGATACTTTGGGCCGCATAAAGATACTGTAATTTAAGATTAAGTACGTCAATTCTTTCATTTAGATTCTCTGCAGGTGAAAGCGGAACCGTTAAGAGATGTCGATCGGTATAGTTAATCCAGAATTCACCTTGATCTTGCCAGAGCTGATAAGAAGCTCGCTCATAAGTCTGTTCTTTCTGCTGCACGTTCAAATCCATCGCCAAAAAGTTCGTCAAAGAAGGATTGGCGCTTTGAAGCTGTGCTTGTGTATCATTGATACCCACTTGTAACCTGTAGAGAATATTGGTTTCACCAGTAAAGTAAGGAGTTGCATTGGTGTACTGTTGATAAGATGAATACAAGTTGGTGTTGGCCCACTGGGTGAAAGCTACAGGATCATTGCGAATAGCCGTGAGATTGTTAAGGTCATTGATTGTAGCTGTAATGTTTGTTCCAATGGAATACAGGTTTGTTAGCGCATGACCGCCGTAACGATAGGTGTCTAATGAAACCTTATTAGTTAAACTATTCCAATAGTCATTGTTTATTCTGTCATTGCCAATAGTAGTCAGTTGACCTGTCAAATTAGCTGGTGCCCATAAGGCAGTGCCTGTCGCATAATATTGACGGATATCGCTGGCCAAAGCTTTCTCCATGGCTTCAAGGCTGCCTAATTTATGTAAATCGGCCTTATATTGCTCAGGCGTTTCTCCTTTAACGTCAGCCAAGAGAACTATCAACTTCTCTAACGGTAAAAAGCCAGTCTCTAATTTTACGGTCTCTTCTTCCACCTGCTTTAAGACACCTACGATGGCTTCAGAATCCGCAAAAATACCAGCCTGACGGTTAGTCGCCTGGGCACTGTTTAATTTCAAATAAGCTTTATCCAGATTCTTTTGAATGTTGGCGATTTCGCTGCGATTAGAAACGGCTGTATTGTAAGAAGCTTGTATATCGCCAATGGATGTAATTAATTCTTGTTTGTCTTGGGTGCTGGCTTTAAAGGCAGGATTCTCAATGAGCGAAACTAAATTGGTTAAACCTTTAGCCTGAAACAGCTTGAAGGATAACAACTCTAATGCCGGTGAAGGCATAGGAGCCAGGACGCGCTCCGTTCCCACAGGGACTTGTCCTTGTTTGTAGTAAGAAGTGTGTCCACTGGCAGGAACTATGGCTCCGGCAGCGCCGTTGGTATCCATCTCCTTATAAGGATTGCCCAAACGTAAACTGTAATCAACTGTGGCCGGCGTATGATCAGCAAACCTTGCTACTGTGATTGGCGGCAAATTGGTAGTATTGACAATGTTGGTCGTGTAATTCCAATGATTGGTCCCATAGTTATAGTCAAAGCCTGACAAGATGTGGCCATTATCCGGCAAATCAGAAGTAATCAAGGTACGCGCTTCAGCTTCATTGTCAATCATGCGGCTGTAATTGGTGAAATATTTAAAGGCATACGGGAACTTATCAGGATTAGGAATAAAGATTCCAATTCCGTTGGTGCCCACATACCGGCTGTCTTGAACTACAGGGAAATTATCCGGTAAAATAATTTCATTAAAGCTATTGGTGGTCTTGCGCAATTCTTCGCTGACAGGGAAATGTAAGGCAATCACGGGTGATTTAATCTGATTGGTAGTACCGCGTTCAATGGAACGGACTTCCCATGGAACATCCACCGACAAAGGTTCGCTGGTGAAATTATTGGTGTAATGGCTCGGTGAATAAATCCTTCGCGGCATATCCTTGGTCAAGGCTACATTGTTGACCGTGTTGGTCAAGACCATCAAAGTACCGAGCTGGTTGGTTGGTCCGTTATAGTTAAACCAGAAGCCGCGGTTGGCAGCATTTGGATTATAGATAACCACCGGCAACACCGGTGAGCCATCCGCCCAAATCATATCATTGCCGTCAGGGCCTTTGAGCGCGCCCAAAGTGGCGTCTACTGGTACATCCAAAGTCTTTCCTATAGGATTAAGAGTATCTTTATCGCTAATAATCATCTTGCGTAGTTGAGCTTTAGGATAAATATTTCCGGCGTAAATGCCTCCCTCCACAGGTTTACCTGTAAAGATATCCATGGCAAAAGCATTCACATTTTTATCGCTTAAGAGTTTCCAATTTTCCTGAGCTATGTCTAAGCGGGCCTTAGAAGGAATATTATAAATTTGTCCGGGTTCCATCCAAAGTTTATGGTCATGCAAGAATTTCTCTAAATCCTTTGGCATGGCCCATGTACCATCCTTTTGCTTTTTAGCAATGAAGCGATGGCTTCTAAAGAGAGCATACTTGCCGCTCTTCCAACCGGTAGCTAAAATTTCTTTCAAGTCATAGCGATAGCCAAAGATAAATTGCTCTGCTGGAATTGCGCCTTTAGTATCGTCAGGAACTATCTCACCACGCTCGTTAACAGATTTACCCACCCGACCGCGTTCAACGGTATGCAAAATGTAGGGATTATCATTGGTTAAGGCTTCCAGCATAAAGAGAATTTCAACATCGCCAAAGTTATAGGAAGAAGTCTGTTTCCAGAAAGGCACTTGATCTTTATTGCCTAATATCTTATTCAATAGAGGAATGTGAATGACCGCCTCATTGTAAGCGCTTAATAATATTTCGACAGGTGTGATGTAAATAAGTTTACCGTTGCGTTCCTTGGTGAATCTAGTGAATACCTTCTGATGGCGAAGCGTTGGGTCTTTTAATTTATTTAAGAAGTCTGGTGTGTTGGCTGGGTTACCATGAATATCCCGAATATCAAAAAGAATACGGGACAAGCTCCAAAATCTATGATTGGAGATTGTCGTGGCTGAACCATAATCATGCCCGCGCACATACCATGTCTCTCCCGCGTTATTAATATCAGTTAAAGCCTTGGCCCATAAGATCCAGCCTAATCCAGCTTCAGCGCCAGCAGTACTGAGTAAATCAGGTGTACCATAGACGGTTTGGAACAAATTGATCGGGAAGCTGTATTGATTGACAAAACGTATATTCAACGATACGGCGCGCCCGGCCAATTCTTTATGGAACAAAGCGTCGGAAGGATTCCAGAAGAAGCCTAAGCCAACCAGCAACTGGACTTTTTCCTGATCGCTCATACGGGTGGCATTAATAGCGTCGGAAAAATCTTTAGCGACGAGCTTCGGATTGGCCGCATAATATTTAGTGAGGCTGTCTAACAAGTTATAGGCCGCATTTTGGGCGCGCTTGGCATCTTCTTGGCTATTAAGCTTACGGGTAATAATGTCAAAATCTTGTTTTTTCTGTTCAACGTCCTCCCTCTTCTTAGTTAATTCTTTCTCCAATTTGGCTTTTTTCTGATCCAATGGTTCGGGTCCTTGTTTGGGCTTATTGGAGTTGACTAAATCATGGCGGCGGATATCAAAGCGGCCGTTATGGACAAACTGGGCTACCAGCGTCCTGGAGGCAATCAGGGTCACGCTGTCCCCAGGTAAATGTAAAGCCTCCAGAAGATTGTCAATACTTCCCGAGTGCAGTTTCCTGTATTCCCCATCTTCCTTGCCGGCGGCATAATGTCGATCAATAAATTGAATGACGGGATGCTCGACCTTTGTTGTTAAATTGGTCAGATTGGACAAGACAGAGTTGGTGCTGACGTCATCGGGTAATTTAGCTGCAGAAAGAATATTCCCCCCTTCGGTAACGGCTTTGAAACCCTTGTC
>JAHFGE010000143.1 GCA_023247575.1 Candidatus Omnitrophota bacterium
AAGAATCCATACCTTATTAAAGGTATTGACTGGAATATTGATGGTACCAAACTGCGCTTGGGCTTGGGTGTATACCCTGTTCCAGAATTCTTTGCCTAAATCTTTCTCGGGATAAATAAGTGAAGCGGTTAATTGCTTGAGGATATAATCCTGCGCTAAGAGGTCTCGGCCGAGTTCTGTTTGGCCTAAAGATTGGGTAGTCATGCGGTCTTTTTCATAAGGGGAAAGATTGACCCATAGATCGCCTTCGGGAATGGTGAGGCCGGCAAGGAAATATTTAACCAATTTGGTTGATTCCTCTTGGATGTAGGGGCGATTATTAATCGCCCCTACGGTATTGCCTGTATCCACGATAAATTGAAATTCCAGAGGCTTGGCAGGATTGACCACCAGGCCTTTTAAGGCTAAAGGCGCAAACGGCGAAGAAACATCCACCATGCTCCCAGGCACAGGAAGCTGGTTAATGCTGAAATCCCCGCCTGCCGGCGAGGCAGGTTGAGCATAAACGTATTGAAAATTACTAAAAATAAAGGTAATGCCTACAAATGAGGCAATGAATCGTTTCAACATCCGGGCTATCCTTTTATATTGATTCCCATCAGGGATAGTGCAAGTATGCCATATCAATCTACAAATGGCAAATTTTTATTTTCGTGGTAATTGAGCTTACCCCCAATTTAGGCGATCCGCTAGCAAACAGGCAAGCTCTTAAGGGAGGTGACAATTTCTTTGAGGTTAGAGGCACTGTAGAGATAACTGGCGGCAATAAGCACATGGGCCCCGGCTTTGACTGCTTCAGGGGCAGTCTGGGCATTGATGCCTCCATCAACAGCGATGTCCCCGGCAAAATTTTCTTTAAGCTGGCGAACTTTAGCAAGTACCGACGAAATAAACGGCTGTCCGGCATGCCCGGGATTGACCGACATCATCAATACCCCGTCGCATTCAGGCAAGACCTCTTTAAAAAGCGGCGTACCGGGGTTAATCACAACAAAAGCCTTTTTACCAAGCTCTCGAATCTTACGCAAATCGCCACGAAGGGCTGGCATGTCAATGGCATCAACCTCTTTAGGCCATTGACCGTACTCTCGGCAAGCCCGGCGGCGCTGGCCATAGCATTCCACCTGAATTTGAATAATATCAGCACCCGCCTTGGCGTAACTTTCGATATAGTCCCAGGGATGTTCGATCATCAGATGGGCTTCAATGGGCAGTTGAGTATGAGGACGGATCGCTTGGATCACAACCGGCCCTATGGTTAAATTGGGCACA
Organism: Candidatus Omnitrophota bacterium; assembly: GCA_023247575.1. GTDB lineage: Bacteria > Omnitrophota > Gorgyraeia > Zapsychrales > Fredricksoniimonadaceae > JACQCF01. The sequence continues at coordinate 1,273 of JAHFGE010000143.1, forward strand.
AAATGGCCATCCATACAGTCGATGTGAAACCGATCCACACCGGCCTGTTGGCTGCGTTTGATTTCATTGGCTAAATTGGCAAAATCCGCGGCAAGAATGCTGGCGGAAATTTCAATAGGTTTATTCATAGATTAAAAGTATCTGGTGCGTGGGGAGGGAATCGAACCCTCACGCCTTGCGGCACACGCCCCTCAAACGTGCGCGTATACCAGTTCCGCCACCCACGCTCTGCTTCGCTGAACAGCTCTCGCGTTTAGCTTCGCAGAGCAGGCTCTACGAAGCTAATGCTCTTTTTAATATACTTAAAATCCTGCGAAGCTCCAACACAAAAGTTTTGGAGCGAAGCAGGGCCGCCACCCACGCAGGATTTACCCAACAGTACTTATCCCTTAGCCTTACCTACCGCCGCCTCGATAAATGCTTTAAATAACGGGTGGGCAGCATCAGGTTTCGATTTAAACTCAGGATGGAACTGACACCCCACAAACCAGGGGTGCTCTTTGATTTCAATGATCTCGACCAAATCCTTTTCCTCATTACGCCCGGCAATCATCAATCCCTTCTCTTGCAATGCAGGACGGTATTCATTGTTAAACTCATAGCGATGACGATGCCGCTCAGAGATTTTGTTTGATTTATAAGCGTCAAAACTTTTAGAACCTTTCTGGATAGAGCAGGTATAAACTCCCAGCCGCATACTAGCTCCCATGTTCTTAACTTTCCTCTGCTCTTCCAAAAGGCTAATAATGGGGTTTTTGGTTTCTTTATTAAATTCGGTCGAGTTAGCATCCTTCATACCGCATGCATTACGGGCAAATTCTATCGTGGCGATCTGCATGCCTAAACAGATACCAAAAAATGGTATTTTGTTTTCGCGAGCATATTGCACCGTACGGATTTTCCCTTCAATGCCGCGACTGCCAAAACCACCAGGAATTAAAATTCCATGGACGTCTTTGAATATTTTTTTAGGATCCCCCTTTTCAACCCCTTCCGAATCAACCTTGATAACATTGACCCGGACATTATTGGCAATGCCTCCATGCACTAAGGCCTCATAAATGGACTTATAAGCATCCTGCAAAGTAATGTATTTACCGACCACGGCAATTTTAACTTCCCGCGATGGTGACCGCAGGCGTTTGACCACGCCCTCTTCCCAGCTCTTCAGCCCCTTATCCGGGAGTTTGATATTTAATTTTTTGAGGACCAGCTCATCAAGGCCCTGCTTCTTCAGAGAACAAGGCACTTCATAAATGTGTTTGACATCCAATGCCTCTACGACCGCCTCCACATCGACATTGCAAAACAAAGCAATCTTCTCACGCTGTTCTTGGGTAATAGGTTTTTCCGTGCGGCACAAGAGAATGTTGGGTATGATACCGATTTCACGCAGTCTGCCTACGCTGTGTTGTGTAGGTTTAGTCTTTTGTTCGCCGGCTGATTTAATAAAAGGCAAAAGAGTCACATGAATATTGATCGCATAGTTCTCGCCTAATTCCCAACGTAACTGGCGAATGGCTTCCAGAAACGGCAAGCTTTCAATATCTCCGACGGTACCGCCAATCTCTACGATCGTCACATCCACATCATTAGTTTTAGATATTCTTTTGAGGCGCTCTTTGATTTCATCCGTGATATGCGGAATGATCTGAACGGTCTTGCCAAGGTAATCTCCTCTTCGTTCTTTGGTAATCACCGAGTAGTAAACTTTGCCGGCCGTAATGCAGCTGTCTTTGGTCACCCGCGCATGAGTGAAGCGTTCATAATGCCCTAAGTCCAAATCCGTTTCTGCCCCATCATCGGTGACATAAACTTCACCGTGCTGGTACGGATTCATGGTCCCTGGATCGACATTCAAATAAGGGTCACATTTAATGATGGCGATCTTTAAGCCTCTGGCCTCCAGCAATTTGGCTAAAGAAGCGGCTGCAATGCCTTTACCTAAACTAGAAACCACCCCGCCTGTGACAAAAATGTATTTGCTCATGATTCCAATAATAATTTATTTGCGTTTTTCGGGACCCCCACTGGATATTTTCCAGTAAAACACGACGTGCAAAAACCCTCACTTTTCATCACCGACAACATGCCTGCTAAACTTAAGTAACCTAAAGAGTCCACTTTAATAAAATCGGCGATTTCTTTGACCGTCTTATTAGAGGCAATGAGTTCCTTAGTCGATGGAAAATCAATACCATAAAAACATGGTGATACGATCGGTGGACAGGATATGCGCATATGGATCTCTTTGGCTCCTGCCTCACGAAGTTCTTGAATACGGTTTCGGGAGGTTGTTCCCCTGACAATGGAATCCTCGACCACCACCACCCGTTTGTCTTTGAGCATATCACGTATCGGATTAAGTTTAACACGTACACGAAAGTCACGCAAAAACTGAGTCGGCTGAATAAATGTGCGG
>JAHFGE010000144.1 GCA_023247575.1 Candidatus Omnitrophota bacterium
AGGATTTAATTGAAGATGAGATCGTTTATAAGTATTTCGAAGGCCATTGGGATGTTAAGCGAATAGGTGGTAGATGGCTCCTTTGGGCCCCGAGGATCGATGAAGTTGAAGATCCGCAGAGGGATTGGGCTTTAGATTCGGAGAGGATCAAAGAAATAGAGGAATTCGTAAAAGATAAGAAAGATGCGGAAGAAGTTAAGTATGATATGTATAAGCTGGCGCAGGAGCCAGGAAACGAAGATTTGAGCCTGCAGGCGCTCTATGAGAAAGCTAAAGCAAAGAAATAAAACGTATGCTTCTGCGTTGCACACAGAAATTCCTCACTGAGCTTCGGATCAAGAAATCCACCCTTACGCAATCCCCGGCAGTTGTTCACCCGCTGGATGAATGGTATGCCCACATTTTCTTTCTTTACCCGCGCCGTAAGTGCGCTATTTTTATGCACGCCCAAAGCAAGTTTTGTTTCTTTGCTTATGACCGCAACCGGGAACAGTTAAATGATGTCAAAGGGCTTTTCCGCAAGAACCTGGGCCGTGCCCTCTTTGATGAGCATTATCCGGCATCAGTCATTAAGCTGTTCAATGACCGCTTGGGAGACATTCAAGTGGACTTGGCCCAAGACCGCCGCGTTTTAGGGTTCATTAACCAGCGGGTCAAAGAATTGAAAATTTTGGGGGATTACCGTCCAGATGACCGCAGGATCAAAGACGAAATGCTGGCCGGGCTTGATTTTCGCCGGACGCCGATGGTCAAGGAAAGGCTTAGCTATGCGGTTGATCAAATGAGGGAGGTCTTGCTGGCTTGCCCGGAGTTACAGGGAGTGGCGATCCCTCCCCCGGAACATAGGCCGGAGGCATTGGAGAGGTTTTTTCAGGCGCTCCTTGCCGAACGCAAAGGTTTGGGGTAAACTTGATTTGAAAGGTGGGATTTGTGAATAAAGAACGGATATATTTCGATACGTCGGTTCCGAGTGCCTATTATGACATCCGCACCAAGGAACGTATGGAGTTGACCAGAGAATTCTGGCAACGTAAGATAGGCGCTTATGAACAGTATGTTTCAACGCTTGTGATTGACGAGTTGAGCCAAACGACACCAGTAGACTTGAGAAGGAACTTATTGCATCTTGTCCGTGAATGCGTTGTTTTGAAGATAGACAATGAAGCCGATGGCCTAGCGCAAGCGTATTTAGAGGCTGGGATCTTGCCGCAGAAATATTTTAACGATGCGTTGCATATTGCAGTAGCCACGGCCAATCGGATCAAGTTTGTCGTGAGTTGGAATTTTGAACATTTTGTCAATGTGAAGACGCGCCAAATGGTGAATTTGGTCAATTTGAGAGAAGGCTACGGGGTGATCGATATTATCGCCCCGCCGGAACTTTAAAAGGAGGCAAATACATGTTTGACATCAATAAGGCCATCAAGGAGTCGGAATTATCGAAGAAGGAAGTCGACCATTTGAAGAAGGAGATCAAGAGGGACTACCCCCGCGATCAAATGCTGTATGAATTGCATATGATCCGGGCTTTGAAGCGCCATATCGCTAAGCCAGCCAGCCGTAGAATGGCCGCCAGATAAGAAGACCAAAGGTACCCTCTGGCTGAAAAATCCCTCGGGATCAACCGAAAGGTTTAGGTCAGGGGGTCATTTTTTTTGGGGCTATGCAGCTATCAAGGAGGTTCTAACCTTCTTCAGCCAGCGACCCCATAAAACTTTTGGGGCTTCTGTCCCAAAAGTTTTATGTTGTGGAGATAGGGACTTGAAGGAGCCCCGTTTATAAACTGCGACGAGCAGGAGCAGTTTATGGGGCGGGGGGCCGACCCCGGCTTCCTTATACAAGAGAAGCCGGGGCGCCAAGTCCCGCAAAGCCCTGCGAAGCTCCCAAACGAAAGTTTTGGAGCGAAGCAGGGTCACTCACCCCACGATTTCGACGCAACTTTTCACTGAAGCGGTGCCGTTGAAACCTCCCCAAAATACCAGAGAAGCCGGGGCGCCAAGTCCCGTCCCCTGCCATTAAATTAATGGCAGGGGATTTTCATTTGGAGTAAAATGGGGGACACCGTAAGTCCAATAGGGCGAAGGGGGATATCCGAAAGCGGTCCGGGTCGGTTAGCTCTATACAATTCCCCATACAATACCTATACGATACCGTAAACTTGATCGGATAGCAATATTACATATTGCGAATTGGATTGACAAACTGTAAAACGCAGTATATACTTGGATCATGATAAAACGAACTATTTCAGAGAAGATCCTACATTATGCACGCCAATACCCGGTTATTACCATCACCGGGCCGCGTCAATCAGGCAAGACGACCCTTTGTAGGGCATTATTCCCAAAGAGGCAGTATTTTTCTTTGGAGAACATAGATACCCGCAATTACGCAAAGAATGATCCGAGGGCTTTCCTTGCTGAATGCCATAAAGATGGCGCTATTATTGACGAAATTCAGCGTGTCCCGGAGCTGGTATCGTATATTCAGGAGATCGTAGACACAAAAGACAAGCCCGGCCATTTTATCTTGACCGGAAGCCAGAATTTCCATCTCTTGAATACGGTGAGTCAGAGTCTTGCCGGAAGGACTGCTCTGGCAGTTCTTTTGCCATTCTCATACGCTGAAATTTACTCTGACAAGACAAGGCCCATAGATAAGGTTCTTTTTACCGGTTTTTATCCCCGAATCCACGATAAGAAGCTTAATCCCACTGAGGCGCTTTCTTTTTATGTAAGCACATACCTTGAACGGGATATCCGGGCGCTCATTAACGTGAAAGACCTTGCGAAATTCGAGAAATTTATCAAACTGTGCGCAGGCAGAGTGGCGCAGATAGTGAACTTGTCGAATCTGGCCAATGATTGCGGCATTAATCACAACACAGCTAAAAGCTGGTTAAGCGTACTTGAGGCGAGCTACATCATATTTCTTGTGCGTCCGCACCACACCAATTTTGGTAAGCGACTTATTAAAGCGCCAAAGTTATATTTTACCGATTGCGGGTTGGCATCGTATCTTTTGGATATACAAGACGCCAAACATATCGCACAGCACCCGCTTAAAGGTTCGTTATTCGAGAATTTCGCTGTTGTCGAACTTCTGAAGGCCCGGACAAATCAAGGCAAGAATAGCAATATCCATTTCTTCCGCGATAATGTCGGCAATGAGGTTGATGTCCTCCTTGAGAACGGCACGTCCATTAAGCCTATTGAGATAAAACTTGGAAGCACGATCAATGAGGATTATTTCAAGGGATTGCGGTATTACCAGAAGTTAAACAAGAAGAATGCAAAAAAACCGGCGCTGATATACGGCGGCGTTCAAGACCAGCATCGCCAGACAGTCGATATTTTTAGCTACAGAAACGCCGGAATTATTAACTCGTAGTTTGATAATACATCGGATTAAACGGCGTCGGTTGGCTGATCATAAATGTTCGGACAGACCTAAGCCACCGGCCCCACGCTTTCGACACAACTTTTCACTAGAGAAGTCGGGGCGCCAAGTCCCGCAAAGCCCTGCGAAGCTCCCAAACGAAAGTTTTGGAGCGAAGCAGGGTCACTCACCTTATAATTCCTTCTTTTTTTGTTTTAATGCATAGGTATAAATAGTAGTTTGAGAGTCGGCGAAAGAATTTTAATGAGAAGAGTTCTGAAAATATTCCTCACGATCATTGT
>JAHFGE010000048.1 GCA_023247575.1 Candidatus Omnitrophota bacterium
GCAAATCCAAGGCGCGGTTCAAGGGGTGGGCTTTCGCCCCTTTGTTTACCGTTTAGCCACAGAATTGGGCTTGGGCGGTTTTGTGTCCAATACCAACCAGGGAGTGGTCATTGAAGTGGAAGGAGAACGGCAGGAGCTTGAATCTTTCTTAAAGCGTTTAAAGAAAGAGACTCCTGTGCAAGCATTGATTCAGGAATTTACCTCTTTAGTCGGCCGAGTGCATGGTTATAAGGGCTTTGAGATCCGTCCTAGCCAAGACAATAGTGAAAAAATAGCTTTTGTGCTTCCCGATTTAGCCACCTGTCCTGATTGTCTCAAAGAAATTTTCGATCCTTTTAATCGCCGCTATTTATATCCCTTTACCAACTGCACCTGTTGCGGACCGCGCTATTCAATTCTGGAACAATTGCCTTATGACCGGCCCAATACGTCCATGAAAAGTTTTGTTATGTGTCCTCGGTGTGAACGTGAGTATGACGATCCTCATGACCGCCGGTTTCATGCCCAGCCTAATGCCTGTGGCCAATGCGGTCCGCATGTAGAGCTTTGGGATGCCAAAGGTTCTCTGGTAACGTTACATCATCAGGCTATTGAAGAGGCGGTAGGGGTTATTAAAAAGGGCCAAATATTGGCATTCAAAGGGATCGGTGGTTTTCAACTGTTAGTGGATGCTTTCAATGGCGATGCTGTGGAATTATTGCGTCAACGCAAACACCGTGAAGAAAAACCTTTTGCGCTGATGTTTCCATCCCTGGAATCCATTAAAGAAGTATGTGAGGTTTCCATCAAGGAAGAGAAGTTATTAACTTCACCAGCATCACCGATTGTTTTATTGAATAAAAAAGGCAATGCTAGAGCCATGGCCCAGGTGGTATCACCAGATAATCCGTATTTGGGGGGCATGCTGCCGTATAGTTCGTTGCATCATATCCTCATGCGGCAATTGCATAGTCCAGTGGTGGCTACCAGTGGTAACCTGTCGGATGAGCCGATTTGTATCGATGAATACGAAGCACTGCACAGACTCCGGGGGATTGCGGACTTCTTCTTAGTTCATAATCGCCCTATTGTCCGCCATGTGGATGATTCCATTGCTTGGCTGATGAAAGGAGAATCATCTATTTTACGACGGGCCCGTGGATTTGCCCCTTTACCAATTGTTTTAGACCAAGAGGGTCCCAGTGTCCTGGCCTATGGAGGACATTTAAAAAATACCGTGGCTCTTAAAATCAAAGACAGAGTTTTTGTGAGCCAACATATAGGTGATTTACAAACTAAAGAATCATTTAAAGCTTATGCGCATACTTTAAATAGTCTGAAAAATATTTATCCATCACCCTTAGATTTTTTAGCGTGCGATTTGCATCACGATTATATTTCTTCACAACAAGCTTTAGCAAGTTCTCAAGATCTGATACAAGTTCAGCATCACCATGCGCATATTGTTTCCTGCATGGCTGAGCATCATTTGCAAGGACCTGTGTTGGGCTTGTGCTGGGATGGCACAGGCTTAGGCAGTGATGGCACGATTTGGGGCGGCGAATTTCTAATTTGTACGTTGAAAGATTTTAAAAGGGTAGGGCATATACGTCCTTTCAGGCTTATCGGCGGCAATTTAGCCATACGTGAGCCCCGTCGGAGTGCTATCAGTTTATTAAAAGAGCTTTCTCTGGAAACAGACATTATTCAAGGTTATGATTTAAAAATCATGTCGCAGATGATAGATAAAGGAATCAATTGCCCCTTGACGACCAGTATGGGGCGTTTATTTGATGCGGTGGCTGCTCTGACTGGTCTTTGCTACAGGAATAATTTTGAAGCACAGGCCGCTATGAAGCTGGAGTTTGCTTTAGGAGCAAGGCCGTATGGAAAAGGCAGCTATCCTTGGGAAATAGCTGTTATTGAAGGTAAGTATATTTTTAATTGGGAATCCATGATTAAACTTTTGCTGAAGGATATCAAAAAAAAGATTCATGTTCGAAAAATCTCTTTGAAGTTTCATAATACTCTTATAGAAATGGCTGTTGAAATAGCCAGACGGGTAGGTCATGCCCAAGTTGCTTTAAGCGGAGGATGTTTTCAAAACAAATATTTAACGGAAACTCTCATTGAACGGCTGGTGCAAGAAGGGTTTGATCCGTTTTGGCATCAGCAGATTCCGCCTCATGATGGGGGGATATCCCTGGGGCAAGCAGTAGTGGCTGCGAATGTGATGTTGCAAAAGGAGAGTCAAATATGTGTTTAGCGATTCCGGGTAAGATTGAAGATATTACTTCCTTCGATGGCGACCCTTTAAATAGGAAGGGCAAGGTCAACTTTGGCGGCATTCGCAAGGAAGTCAACCTGGCTTACGTTCCCCAAGCCAGGTTGGGCGACTATGTGATTGTGCATGTCGGTTTTGCCATCAGCATGGTGCAGCAGGAAGAGGCTGCAAAGGTTTTTGAGTATTTAAAGGAAATGGGTGAACTTGATGAAATTCATGGACGAATATCGTGATCCAGTGGCAGTTAAACAAATAGCAGAGCAAATCCATCGCATCACCACCCAACATTGGGTTTTAATGGAAATTTGCGGAGGGCAGACCCATGCCATCGTGAAGTTCGGTATCGACGAGCTTTTGCCCAAATCCATTGAATTAGTGCATGGTCCGGGATGCCCGGTCTGTGTAACACCGTTAGAAATTATTGATAAAGCCTTATTGATTGCTGGGCGCCCAGAAGTCATTTTCTGTTCTTTTGGAGATATGCTGCGAGTGCCGGGATCGGACAAAGATTTATTTTCCGTGAAAGCTGGCGGCGGGGATGTGCGCATTGTTTATTCGCCCATGGATGCTTTAGAAATCGCCAGGAAGAATCCAGAAAGGGAAGTGGTTTTCTTTGCGGTCGGGTTTGAAACCACGGCTCCGGCCAATGCCATGGCGGTTTATCAAGCTAAAAAGCAAGGGTTAAGTAATTTTTCAATTTTAGTTTCTCATGTGCTAGTGCCACCAGCCATGGAAGCCATTTTGTCTTCTAAACTTAACAGGGTGCAAGGATTTTTGGCGGCTGGCCATGTGTGTACGGTGGTGGGTTATAAAGAATATGAGCCGATCGCCAGGAAATATAAAGTGCCCATTGTTGTCACTGGATTTGAACCTCTAGATATCCTAGAAGGTATTTATATGTGTGTACGTCAATTGGAGCAAAACCGCTATGAGGTGGAGAACCAGTACGTGCGCTCGGTCAGAAAAGAAGGCAATACGCATGCGGTAAGAATTGTGGAAGATGTATTTTGTGTTGTTCCCCGCAAATGGCGAGGTTTTGGTGAGATTCCTCAAAGCGGGTTAGGACTTCGTAAGTCCTATAGACTTTTCGATGCCGAAGAGAAATTTGCTTTAAAAGATTTACAAATCCAAGAAAGCACGAAGTGTATGAGCGGATTAATCCTGCAAGGGGTTAAAAAACCGCATGAATGCCAAGCCTTTGGAGGTCAATGTACACCCGAGCATCCCTTGGGAGCAACCATGGTTTCTTCCGAAGGTACCTGCGCAGCCTATTACCGCTATCGTCGGGTGGTGGCCCATGTTTAATTGTCCCATTCCCATTAAAAATTATCCCACGGTGCAATTGGCGCATGGTGGCGGCGGCAGCCTCATGAACCAATTAATTGAAAAAATGTTTCTAGCCAGCTTTGATAGCGCGCCCTTGAAGCAGCGTCATGATTCCGCCATGCTTGATCTGCCACGTGGCCGAATTGCTTTTACCACAGATTCTTATGTCATTAGACCCTTGTTTTTCCCAGGCGGAGACATTGGCAAGCTGGCGATATTCGGTACTGTTAATGATTTAGCGATGGCAGGGGCGAAACCATTATATTTAAGCGTTGGTTTTATTTTGGAAGAAGGATTACCCATGGAAATACTTTGGAAGGTGATTTGCTCCATGAAAGAAGCGGCAGAAGCAACCGGTGTACAGATTGCCACAGGGGATACCAAGGTCGTAGATAAAGGCAAAGGCGATGGCATTTTTATCAATACTTCTGGGATAGGTGTAATGGATCATTCTTTAAATATTGCTCCAGGTCAAGTACGTGAAGGTGATGTGATGATCGTTAATGGCGATCTGGGCCGCCATGGTATGGCCATTATGGCTGTTCGAGAAGGTCTAGAATTTGAAACCGCTATCGAATCCGATGCCGCGCCTTTGGCGGACATGATCCTTGATTTGATCGGGCAGGGCATTGAGATCCATTGTATGCGGGATTTGACCCGTGGGGGGTTGGCAAGTGCCTTAAATGAAATTAGCTCAGTTTGCGGCTTAAGTATGGAAATAGGGGAGACCAAAATACCTGTGCGTGAAGATGCGAAGGCGGCTTGTGAACTCCTGGGATTTGACCCTCTGTATGTGGCCAATGAAGGCCGCTGTGTGGTCTTTGTACCGGCAAACCAAGCACCTAAAGCCCTTGAGATTATGCTTAGGCATGATATCGGTAAAGAATCTGTGGTTATAGGGCAGGTTACCAAAGAAACCCCTACGGCGGTCTATTTAAAGAATGCTATTGGCGCCGTACGTATTGTGGATATGCTAAGCGGGGAGCAGTTGCCTAGGATTTGCTAAATTACAGTCAAAATTACAGTGTAAAATTGCAAAAATCAGCCTAATGCCGGTGCCGGTGGAACCTGTGAAACTGCCGGCTTTTTTGTTTGATGAGCTTCTTGGCATGGGTAAAGTATTCTTTAGGCATGTCCGGGTGCTGCACAATAGGGACTTTGGTGCCAATGGCTTTTTCAATGTCTTTAATACTATCTGTTTGATCAGGGCAGGCAAAAGAAATGGCCAAACCCTTGCGGCCGGCCCGGCCAGTACGGCCGATGCGATGCACATAATTATCCGCTTCATCCGGCAAATCATAATTAACCACTAAACCGATGTCTTTGACATCAATGCCTCTGGCGGCAATTTCCGTGGCCACCAGGATGCGCACATGGCTCTTTTTAAAGGATTACAGGGCATGTTGGCGCTCCCGTTGGTTCTTATCGGAATGGATTTCCGCGGTTTTAAAGTTTTTCAGTTTGAGATTCTTGGCTAAACGAGATGCACCGATTTTAGTACGGCAAAAAACCAGCGTGCTGACCCGATGTTGGTGTAGGAGTTTTTCCAAAAGCCTAAATTTGTCCGCATGGCTGACAATATAAAGTGATTGCTCAATATTTTTAGCGGCAGTGGCTGGGGGAGTGATTTCGATGCGCACAGGATGGTGCATATACTGCTGGGCAATTCTGGCAATGTCATCCGGCATGGTGGCTGAAAACAGCATGGTTTGGCGCTTTTGGGCCACATATTTAAGGATAGTTTCCACCTGAGGTATAAAACCCATGTCCAGCATGCGGTCAGCTTCATCCAAAACCACAATAATGGCATCGTCCAGACGTGTGGTTTGCTGGCGCAAATGATCCAGCATGCGACCAGGCGTGGCAATAATGATTCTAATATGCTGGTGTAATTCTTTAATTTGCTTCTTGATATCTTCACCGCCAATGAGACAAGTTGATTGGATTCCTAACGGAGTGCCAATTTTTCTTAAACTTTCATGAATTTGCTGAGCTAATTCGCGCGTAGGTGCCAAAACCAGACCGCGGCCCTGGGTGTGGCCCAAACGAGCCAACATAGGGATGCCAAAAGCCAGAGTTTTACCTGTGCCGGTCTGGGCAATACCCACAATATCTTTGCCTTCCAAAGCCAGGGGAATAGTTTTAGCCTGAATAAAGGCAGGGTATCGGAAGCCCAAACGGTCTAAAATTTCAACAATTTTGGCCGGAATGTGCAGATTGTGAAAGGTTTGCTGAAAGTCTTGAAAAGCGGTCTCCATAAATATTCTTAAATAACTTCCTATAATATATGTTATGTTAAGTTTTTATATAGAAATTTAATGAATTTAGTTACTCAATTGTTTATGGATTTGGAATAGACATTTTTACGATGTCCAATGCGGAAAACAGTAATTAAGATTTCCCAATGGGCAATCCGGTAAATGACACGATAATCATCAAAGCGGTATCGCCAAAATCCTTTAAAGGCACCAGTGAGTGGCTTACCCAAACCTTGAGGATCCCTTGCTAAATATTTCTCGATCTTATCTATGATTCTGCGTCGCAAGGAGTGATCCAGCTTAGCCAAATCCCGCTCTATTCCCTCTGCATAGGCGACTTTATAAACCAAGACGCTTCCTCATTTCGGTACTGGAGATGATTTTTGTTCTCGGATCTTCGAAACGCTCTTTGGCAATTCGGGCGTCCTCATATTCCTCCAAATATGTTCTCAGTGCCTCCTCCACATAATATTTTTCCGAACGGCAAGTAATCCTGGCTATTTTGGATAAACGGCCAACGATTTTTTCTTCAAGACGAAAAGCTTTAAGTATAGTCATGATTATAGCCTCCTTTTAGGACAAGTATAACATTGTATAACAATATATAACAGATATTTTTCTGTAATTTTTTAGAGGGCAGACCTGTCTATGGCTTTGACCACTGTGCTTTGAAATATTCGACGGTTTTCTTTAACCCATCTTCAAAATTAACTACAGGTTTATATTTAGTCTTCCGGTTAATTTTAGAAATATCGGCACTGCTTCTCAAGAGATCCCCCGGCCGTACAGGGTGAAATTCCGGTTTTATATCTTTGTCAAGAATACGATTTAATATACTCACTAATTGCAAAACAGTATGGTCTTGTCCACAGGCCACATTAAATACTTCATGTTTAATCCCCGGCGTGGTGGCGGCCAGAATGTTGGCCGATATTACATTGTCAATATAGGTGAAATCCCTGGATTGTTGACCAGTCCCGAAAATCGGCGGAGCTTGATCATGCGCCAGACAATGAATAAATTTAGGGATGACAGCCGAATATTCATCATCTAGGGCCTGTTGGGGGCCAAACACATTAAAATAACGCAGACACACGGTTTCCAACCCGTAATTTTCTGAAAAAATACGGCCATAGTACTCCCCTGCCAGTTTAGTCAGTGCATAGGGAGAAATCAAAAGCGGCAAATGTTCTTCTTTTTGAGGAAAAATTTGAGTATTTCCGTAAATAGAGCTGGAGGAAGCATAAACAAATCTTTTGACTTTTTGCTTAGCTGCGGCTTGCAGCATGCCAAGAGTGCCGTCAATATTGACTTTATTGTAACTGAAAGGATTTTCAAGGGACTTAGGGATAGAACGTAAGGCAGCCTGATGTAAAACATAATCTATGCCTTGGCAAGACCTCTGGCAATCATCTGGATTGGTAATGTCCCCTCGGATCAATTCAAATCGGTCCTTGCGTAGGCCTTTTGCAAATTCCAGGTTTTCTTCTTTGCCGGAATAAAAATTATCCAGCACACGAACAAAATGTCCTTGTTTCGTTAAATACTCAGCAATATTGGAACCAATAAATCCTGCTCCCCCGGTTATTAAATACTTACTCATGTTTTTGTCCTTGACCTCCTCAACCTCCGGGCCCGCCTGCCCGTCTCGCCGAAGGCTCGCCGAGGCGGACCGGCGAGGCAGGGTTGAGATGGTCTTTTATAATCATCCTGAAGACGGACAATGTCTTTTTCAGTCAAAATCGAACCAGTCGCTACCTCTATAAAAATAAGAGTTTTTTGACCGGTATTGCCGATACGGTGAACGGCCCCTAAGGGTATATCCACCACACTGCCTGGTGCTACGGAGATTTTCTGATCGTCAACGATTGCTATCCCCTGCCCTGCTACAAAGACCCATTTTTCAGAACGGTGTTGATGTTTTTGAAGGCTCAGGCGGGAATGGGGTTTAACTTCCACACGTTTAACCCAAACCCCATTTTCCTGATAGAACTTCTGGTATTTTCCCCACGGTCGGTGGGCTTCTTCTAAAAATTTCATTGTCGAACCATAAAAAATTTTTTAATGGCCTTTTGTAAAGCATTGAAGTCCTTTGAGGTATGACGGCTAGAAACAAAGAAAGCTTCCAACTCTGCGGGCGGCCAATAAATGCCGTTTTTAAGCAAATGGTGAAATAATTTAGCATAAATCTTATTGGAAGATGCCACCTGTGCTTCAGAATAATCGCACACCTCTTGCTGACGAAACCGTAAACTCATCATGCTTTTATAGGCTGATATATGGGCTGCAATGTCGTTTTCTTTAAAAAAGCCATTCATCTCTTTGATAAAAGCGCTGCAAAGTCCATTAATGGTTTTGTAAGTATCCCGATTCAGATTTTTTAAGGTCGCAAGCCCGGCTGCCATCACCACGGGATTACCGGAAAAAGTACCGGCTTGATAGACATCTCCTAAAGGTGAAAGCCGTTTCATGATGTCACGACGTCCTCCATAAGCACCAATAGGAAAACCGCCGCCAATAATTTTACCAAGACAAGTCAAATCCGCTGCAATGCCAAAATCAGCTTGAGCCCCGCCGAGGTTAGTACGAAATCCCGACATCACTTCATCAAAAATCAATACAATGCCATATTTACGGGTCAATTCACGAATTGTTCTTAAAAAATCCCGTTTAGCCACAATAACACCCATGTTTCCCGCCACTGGTTCTATCACCACACAGGCAAGGTCCTTACGATGCCGTTCCAAAGTGTTGAAGAATTCTTGAGTATCATTGTACGGTACACTTAAGGTATTTTGCACGTAAGCCGGCGGCACTCCTTTGCTGGTGGAAGAGGCTAAAAAAGCTACCCCACTGCCAGCGGCAGCTAAAAGGCCATCACTATGTCCATGGTAGCAGCCGTCAAATTTTAAAACTTTATTACGATTGGTAAATCCCCGGGCTAGACGAACAGCACTCATTACCGCTTCAGTGCCGGAATTAACAAAGCGGACAAGGTCAACGGAAGGAATACATTTAATAATGGTTTTGGCCAGATCAATTTCTAGTTTCGTGGTGGTCCCATAACTTGTACCGTTTTTAAGTGCGGTATGGATGGCATCCATGACCTCTTTATGCGCATGCCCTAAAATCAAAGCTCCCCAGGAAAGGCAGTAATCCGTATAGGCATTGCGGTCAAGGTCATAAATTTTTGAACCTCTCCCCTGCGCGATGACTAAAGCCTGCCCCCCTACCGCTTTAAAAGCCCTTACAGGGCTGTTGACGCCTCCCACCAGAACCCTTTGAGCTTGGCTAAATTCTTTCTTAGAATTATTGATTTTCATGAGTTTTGAGCCATTTTAAAGCATCTTTAGCGTGATAACTGATGATAATGTCGGCCCCGGCACGTTTCATAGAAAGTAGGCTTTCCAAAACTACTTCTTGTTCATTCAGCCATCCGTGCTGGCTGGCCGCTTTAACCATGGCATACTCACCACTGACATTATAAGCCGCAATAGGAACAGTTAATTCCTGGCGCAGTCTATGGACAATGTCTAAATAAGCTAGAGCAGGCTTAACCATGATCATATCAGCGCCTTCTTCCACATCTTGCCGGGCCTCTTTGAGCGCTTCGCGGCTGTTGGCAGGGTTCATCTGATAAGTTTTGCGGTCGCCGAACGAAGCGCCCGAATGAGCCGCTTCACGGAAAGGACCATAAAAGGCAGAAGCATATTTAACCGCATAGGACAAAATCCCCACTTCTTTAAAATCCTCGTTATTTAAAGCCTGACGTAAGTAGCTGACCCGAAAATCCATCATATCCGACGGAGCTACCCAATCGGAACCTGCCTGAGCATGGCAAATGGCCATCTTGGCTAAAATCGGCAATGTTTTGTCGTTATCAATATTTTCGCCTTGCACAACCCCACAATGACCATGAGTGGTGTAGGCACACAGACAAACATCGGTGATCACAAGAAAATTCGGAAAGTATTTTTTGATGGCCTTGATGGCCATGGGGACAGCGCCTTTTGGATCATAAGAATTTTTCGCTAGAAGGTCTTTATGGGAAGTCAAACCAAATAAAAGGCCAGCTTTCCCACCTAGATGTATATAATTTTCAATTTCTTTCAGCAGAAGATCAACGGAAAATCGCTTAATTCCAGGCATGGAAAGAATATCTTCTTTTTTGCCTTTACCTTCCAGGACAAAAAAGGGCTGCCATAAATCATGGCTGGTCAAACGATATTCCTGAACAAAATTTCGAATATGAGGTTTTCTCAAACGGCGAAATCGTTTCATATCTGCACTCCGTGCGGGTAAATGTTTAGCTCTTTGAGAGGATCGGCGAGGTCAAAATTTTATTGTCACCCCCGAATGTTTTAATCGGGGGTCCAGTAAATGGTATTTCTCGTCTGGATTCCCGATAAAAGCATTC
>JAHFGE010000145.1 GCA_023247575.1 Candidatus Omnitrophota bacterium
TGGACTCCGGCCACGCGGTGCGCATGGCGGAGTAATTTGTCAGCTATTGACATGACATTTCACATATGATACACTTTTGTCATATTTATGAAAAGCAAGAAGAACCTGTTGGAACAGCTAAAATCCCTGCCTCACTTCAGCAAAGACAGTCTGTATCAGCTCGGTAAACAGCTGGGGCTTGCCGATGCGACCGTTGATACCTATATCAGCCGCTTTCTCAAGCATAAGGAAATTCTTCAGCTCAAAAAGGGGCTATACATATCCGCCGACTTCTTCAGCAAGAATAAAAACGATGTTTCCTATTCCTTTTACCTGGCAAATATTATCCGCGCACCTTCTTATATCAGCTTATGGTCCGCTCTTCAATTTTATAATCTTGTTACAGAGGCCATACACGGCATTACCTCCGTCACGCCCAAAGTGACCAGGAACTATAAGACAAAAGCCGGTAATTTCGCCTATCAGTCCATAAAGGACGACCTGTTTTCAGGATTTTCTTTAATGCATGGGGGAGGGGGGTTCGATTTTTTTATCGCCTCCCCAGCCAAAGCCTTGTTTGATCTGCTTTATTTCAAGACCCATCAGCTTAGAGGCATTCGATCCAAAGACATAAAAACGCTTGTTGAAGAATTGCGGATAGATATTGATGAAATGGACAAAAAAGAGCGGGCCAAATTTAACACCATGATAAAAAAATGCCTTAACGATGAGTGAACATATCCTTGCCGTTTTAAAAAGAAAACTTGATGATCTGGCCCCGCAGGGCCGGATGGACGCCGAAACGCTGCGCAATGCCCTTAAGGAGGAGCTTCAGTACTATGTTCTTAATTTTATTTATCACCATCTCGAATATAATAAATGGGTCATGTACGGCGGTTCCGCGCTTCGTATCATTCACGGACTCAATCGCATGTCAGTCGATTTGGACTTTGAGGTTTCCGAGAAAATAACCAAAAAATTCCTAGATGAGTTCAAAATAGAGATTGAAGAACATTTTTCCAGCACCTATGGTACCCATCCGGGGTTCTTGAGCGCCAAAATCGTCTCGGGCAGGGGGCTGCTTCTTAAATTCAATGCCGCAGAGGCATTAGGCCTCGGTCATCCATCTAACCAGGTGCATGTCAAAATCGACCTTAATCATTTTGTCGCACCCAAAATGACGACAGAGCGCCGGCCTGTCAACCATGGCCAGCTGTCCTTTGTGATCATAACTTATAATATGTCAACGCTTATGGCCAGCAAAGTGGCCGCGATCTTCCTGCGCGGGACGCGCGGTGTAGGCAAGGTTTTTTATGAAGAAAAAGGCCGCGATATTTATGATCTTCTGTGGTACATGGAAAACAAGATAGTGCCCGACCTCGGTTATTTATTGGCCAAAAACGTCAAAGAGGCCCAAGATTTGCGCACCCTTTTCGACAAACTCACGGTCAAGATGAACGATGTCAGCGACGTGAACCTCAAGCAGGATCTATTGCCGCTTTTTGTGAACCGCACCTACATTGAAAACTGGATCGAGAACTGGAGAGAAAGTTATTTGCGGCGCATTGAGGCGTACAAAATCTGCACGGTAACGACATTGGAAAGCGCGCAAGTGCACCAGCATTTCGATAACGACAACTTCTCATTTACATTTATCTATAACACCAAAGAAGAAGGCAAGGCTTGCCGGATCCGCTATGTGGTCAGTGAATACTGGATTGTGGACCGGGGGGAAGGGGATCTGTCGATCAAAACAGATGAAAAGATAAACAATGTTATTAAATTTACCCGTGACGGTGTGAGCAGTGAGTCCCTTCCGGAGAACAAGCTCAGGCAGTACGCCACGCTTTTTTATCATAAAACCGAGGATTATTTAAAGAAAACAAACCGGGTCATGTTTGGCAGGAGTATTACCACCAAGCTTATAAGAATGACTGCAAACCAGTTAAACCAGAAAGAGGAGATCCTCCTCAATAGATCGGCGCTGTTGTCTTGTGAGCTTGAGGATTTATTAAAATAATTGGGAGATTGGACCACGCCTACGTCAAGGGCGTGGATTTCAACCGGGAACATTTTTTGAATTGTTATGTCTGCGAGTGTTTTGAGGGCATGTCGAAAAAAGGCGCCCGGGGCGTTTATCTTAAGGACGGCACCCCGGCCGCCCTGGACGTGGATTTCACGGTGCTCGAGGTCAAGCGCCGGGATTATGTCCTGAAAAAAGGCGGGCTGCGCTGGCGCACCACCTACTCTTACATTTGCGGTGTCTGCGGCGCCGAGCAAAAAGTCTGCCACGTCGACGAATTCTCCCGGCGCGGGGAGCGGGGCGGCCGGAAATAAAAATTTGTGCATAAATATTTGTAAATTTGTGCACAATTTATTGTAGATTTGTGCATAATTTTATGCTATGCTTGAAGCGTTAATGGAGGGCTTTATGAAGTACATTCCAAGATGGCTGGAACATCGGATAGCTGAAGTGCTGAAGTCGCATCCGGTCGTGATTTTGACCGGCCCACGGCAGGTTGGAAAGAGCACTTTGCTGGAGAACGCTTCTTTTTTGAAAGAATGGCGATATCTGACATTGGATGATCCTGACGTATTGGAGCAGGCCCGAGAGGATCCCAAGGGATTGCTTTGGGAAGAGAAACCTACGATCATCGATGAGGTTCAGCGGTGCCCCGAACTTCTTTTGACGATCAAATATCTGGTCGATAGATCCGGGCGAAAGCGCCAATTCATTCTGTCGGGTTCCGGAAATATTTCGTTGCGCAAGGCTCCCCGTGAGACCTTGGCCGGGCGGGCCAAATATTTGCATTTAACCGGTTTCAGTTTGAGGGAGAGGCAGGGTGCGCCTCCCCGGTTCATTTTGGACGATCTTTTGCAGGACCGAAAGATAGAACCGGCAGAGGTTAAAAATACCCGCGATCTTTTGGAAACGGTCTGGCGCGGGGGATTGCCAGGGATCGTTTTGGCCTCTTCAGACAAGACGGCCCTGGAACGGCTGGGAAGCTATGTGGATACTTATATTCAAAGAGATATCCAGGATCTGATGAAGATCCGGCATCCGCAGAATTTCCGCCGTCTCATGACGGCGCTGGCCCAGGCAACCGGCTGGGAAAGCGTGCAAGAGGAATTATCCAGGGCTTGCGGGGAAAAACGGAGTAACGTCAGCCGCCATATGAGTCTTTTGAAAGACACACATTTGCTTTATGAATTAAAGGGATATGCCGGCAGAGGAGAGAGGTCGTACAGGCAGTCGAAATATTTTTGGTTTGATTCCGCAGCGGCCTGTTTCTTGGCGGGGATCCATTCACCCCGGGACTTAAAGAAACCGCATCTTAAGGGGAGGTATTTTGAGAATTTTATTCTCCAGGAGATATTGGCCTGGGGCGCGCTCCAGTTGATCGCGCCGGAGGTTTCTTATTGGCGGCCTCGCGCCGGGGATATCGAAGTCGATTTTGTCATCCGCGCTAACGGTAAGGTGATCGGGATCGAAGTGAAATCCGCAGAGAACTTGACCTTCGGCGATACACGGGCTATGAGGGAATTCTTGAAATCTCATCCTGAGGCCTCAAAGGGAATTGTTGTCTATGGCGGCAACAAGATTTATCCAGTCGCGTCCAATGTTTATGCGGTTCCCTGGATGGCCTTATAGTGCACCCTGCGTCTGCGGCGCCG
>JAHFGE010000049.1 GCA_023247575.1 Candidatus Omnitrophota bacterium
AGGTCTTCGAGAAAGTCAAACCCGAAGGGCATAATTGGGAAGTGATGGAAGTATTAAAAACGCTTCCATAACCTTAAAAAGGGCACTCTCCTGATCTGCCATAGGTTTGTGCCCTTTTTATGGTTCGACTCGTTACACTCGCTCACCACTTAAGGAAGAGTCGAACCGCCCTGAGCGAACAACGAGCGATAGCGAGGAGTGAGTCGAAGGGTCTTGGTAGTGGAACTGAATACCACCCCGCCTTTGACGGGGTGGTATCTAGTTAAAAACCTACCAAATACAACAATTTTTACTTTTTACAGGCTGAACAAACCACAAAATAACTAGCCAACAAAGCCAGTCCAGCTAGGCCCACAATGTCATAAACAATACGTGTAAGCATTCCCCCACCTAAAACTTTTTCTACTACGTTAATGCCTAAAAGACCTACCGTGCCCCAATTAAGAGCTCCAATAATTGCTAATGCACCTACGATTTTACAGACCACACAGCTTTGCTTTAGCATACAGACCTCCTTGATGTTAGGGGTTGTTTAGTTAATTTATTATAACTCTCTGGGGGTATGGTTAAAACGATTTTTAATATAATTTTCCAGAATCCCAATAAACTCTTCTTTAATGCGATCTCCTTTAAGGGTGGTCAATTCCTTGCCATCGACATAAACTGGTGCCATGGGCTTCTCCGACGTCCCAGGCAAACTAATCCCAATATCCGCATGACGGCTCTCGCCAGGGCCATTGACCACACAGCCCATGACAGCGATTTTAAGCTGCTCCACACCCGGGTATTGACTTTGCCACAAAGGCATTTTCATTTTGATATGAGCATTAATATCCTGTGCCAAATACTGAAAATAATCGCTGCTGGTGCGCCCACAGCCAGGGCAACTGGTAACTGACGGGGCAAAATAACGAAACCCTAACGATTGTAAAATTTCTTTGCAAATTTCCACCTCTTTGGTTCGGCTAACATTGGGCTGAGGGGTCATGGATACTCGAATGGTATCTCCAATCCCCTGCTGTAAAAGAATCGCTAAAGCTGCCGAAGAAGAAACCGCACCTTTAATATCTGCACCGGCTTCGGTCAAACCCAAATGCAAAGCCAAGTTAGTTTCCTTAGCCAGCCGCTCATAGGCCTTGACCATGTCTTGCAACACTGACATCTTTACGCTTAACACAATTTTTTCTTTAAGCAGGCCTAAGCTTATGGCATATTCAGCCGAACGCAAAGCGCTTTGAATCATGGCCTCGATGGTGACATGCCGGAAGTCTTGCGGTTCTGATCGCTTGGCATTGGCATTCATAAGATCGGTCAACAGTTCCTGGTCCAGCGATCCCCAGTTGACGCCGATGCGCACGGCTTTGCCATTGTCAATAGCGATTTTGACAATCTGGGCAAAATTATCGTCATGCAGCTTGCCTTTACCTACATTACCAGGGTTAATACGATACTTGTCCAAAGTTTTGGCCGTTAGAGGATTATTCTTCAATAAAATATGACCGTTAAAATGAAAATCCCCAATGATAGGCGTTTGAATGCCTTCCTGACGTAAGATGGATATAGCATGGGCAGCCGCCTTAGCGGCTTTATCGTCATTGATAGTCCAGCGCACCAGCTCTGATCCCGCTGCAATCAATTCCCTGGTTTGGGCCAGGGTTTTATCCACATCCGCCGTTGGCGTATCTGTCATAGACTGAATACGCACAGGAAATGGACTGCCAAGAGACAAGGTACCAATTTGAACTGTAGGAGTTGGCCGTCGGTTTAACATGGTCATCCAGTGTCATTGCGAGGAACGAAGTGACGAAGCAATGACACATAGTATTATAATTTACACGTCTAGAAAAAATGTTATAATTGTCGACGTATTATAGGAAACATAGAATAAAAAATCAATTCTAATTCATGTGTCGTCCCCGAATGTATTAATCGGGGACCTAGAACTTGCAAGCACTAGATTCCCGATAAAAACATTCGGGAATGACAAAGTAAGAAAAACATGGAAATTTTTTTAGCCAGAACGCAAGGATTTTGTGCTGGGGTAGCCAGCGCCATCGATATCGTGGAATTGGCGCTGGCCACCTATGGCACTCCCCTTTATGTCTACCATGACATTGTCCATAACACTTCTGTGGTTAGCGACATGAAAAGCCGTGGCGTTATTTTTGTAGAAGACCTCAATGATGTGCCAGAAGGTGCGCGCATCATTTTCAGCGCTCACGGAGTGCCTCCAGAGGTTATCACCAAAGCCAAGGCCAGGCGCTTAAGATTTGTTGATGCTACCTGTCCTTTGGTGACCAAAGTCCATAAGGAAGCTGTCAAATTTTCTCACCAGAACATTGATACAGTACTCATTGGCCATGTGGGGCATCAAGAATTAATCGGCACCTCTGGTTATGTACGGCCAGATCTGCTGCATGTGGTTGAAAATGAAACGGATGTTGATAAGCTTAACATCGATAAGAGCAAAGCAGTTGCCTATATTACTCAGACGACACTTTCGGTGGATGAAACTAAAAGCATTATTGAAAAATTAAAACAGCGCTTCCCTAAACTCATGGCTCCCCCCCGTTCAGATATCTGTTATGCCACTCAAAATCGCCAGGATGCCGTCAAAGAATTAGCCAAAATCTGTGATATCATCATTATTTGTGGTTCCCCGCATAGTTCCAACAGCAACCGCCTGCGGGAAACCGGAAAGCAACAGGGGGTGAGCAGTTACATTGTAGACACAGCTAACGAATTGGACATGTCCATTTTTCAGGATAAAATCAAGGTCGGTTTAAGTTCAGGGGCCTCTGTCCCCCGATATTTAGTGGACGAAATTATCAATAAGATTAAAGAGGATTATCCGCAGGCCCAAGTGCATGAGTTTGCCAATCCGGAAAAAAATATTGTGTTTCCGGTGCTTCAATTTAGAGAATAGGACTGATGGGGACAGTTGATCAACTGTCCCCCTATGTTAAAAATGGCTAAAATCATCATCGACAACGTTGAATACGAAATTCCTGATGGCAGCCAGATGGCTGCAACCTGCGAGAATGTTGGTATTCCTTTTAGCTGTAACTCCGGTGTGTGCGGCACCTGCCAGATTGAAATTTTAGAAGGGGCCGAAAATCTCAATGAACTCAATAAAGAAGAAACTGATTTAGCCATGGACCGTAACCACCGTTTGGGATGCCAGTGCAAAATCCTGTGCGGGGTTGTAAAAGTGACGTATTAAATGTTCATACTCCAAGAATCCCCCATCAACATAACCCAAGCCAGAAATAGCCACCATAGTCCTAACGATGGCACCTTGGTCAACTTTGAAGGCATGGTGCGTGCCGATGACATAAAAGCAAGTCACACAGCCGCTCTTTTATATATCGCCGATACGGCCGCTTGCCGCCAGGAAGGCGAAAAAATCATCAAAGAGGTTCTGTCTCAATTTCCTATTACCCATGCCGTCTGCATTCAAAGGACAGGCAAACTAAACGTCGGTGAAACCGCGGTATGGATAGGCGTGTGGGCTGGTCATCGCGATGAGGCTTTTAAAGCCTGCCGCTACATTATTGAAGCAGTCAAAAAGCGGCTGCATATTTGGAAAAAAGAATTTTTAGCCGACGGCACCGCCGCATGGGTACGTGGCAAAGAAACTCCGGTGGTCACATGAAGGCCATCCCTCAGGCGCTTTTACGTGATTACACCACTTTTCAATTGGGTGGCCCCTGTCGATTCCTAGTGGAATGTCAAACTCCTCAAGAATTACAAAAAACCGTACAGTCTCTGGCTGGGCAGAAAACTCCTTTTATCTTGATTGGCAGCGGATCCAATTTAGTGGTTTCTGACCAGGGTATCGACGCGGCTATCATCCGTTATGTCTGCCCCACTCCTTTGCTTGAACGTGACGGCCATGATGTGATTGTTGCTGCCGGCACCCTGTTGGATGATTTGGCTTTATATTGCGTCAATGAAGGCCTGGAAGGTCTTAATTACGCAACGGGCATTCCCGGCACAGTCGGTGGCGCCGTGGTGGGCAATGCCGGCGCCTGGGGTAAACAAGTCGGTGATGTATTAACATCAGCCATTATTTTGGATAAACAGGGCCAAACAAAAGAGGCTGATAACAGCTATTTTGGCTTTCAATACCGCCATTCACGATTGAAAAAAACCGAAGACATCATCTCTTCGGTGCATTTTACCTTAAAACCCGGCGATCCCGTAAGCCTGGCCCAGGAACGGGCGGAGATTTTAAGAATACGGGCTGAGAAACATCCGGACTTAAAAACCGAACCCTGCGCCGGCAGTTTCTTTCGCAACATCGAACCCACCTCCAAAGCCGGCAAACGCCAGGCCGCGGGCTTCTTTTTGGAACAGGCCGGTGGAAAAAGTTTAAAAGTCGGCGGGGCTTATATCTTCGAAAAACATGCCAATATCATCATCAAGGGTCCCCATGGCACCTCCCAGGAAGTGCATGAGCTGCACCTTAAGATGATAAAAATTGTGAAGGATAAATTTAATCTGCAGTTAAACCGCGAAGTGCGATTCGTAGGATCCTTTGCCCCGCCAACGGCGGGACATGAGGGATTTTGGTAATTGACATTTGCTCATTTCAATTCAACAGCGCCTCCTGAAAGGCCTCCTGTCTTGGTGTTTTACGCAGTAATTATTCAGTAATTACGCAGTAAATTGGCCGTGGGCCGTTGGTAAGCTTGGTGCGGATATGGTAGGCGATAATGCCAAAGGCAACCGCCACATTCAGGGAGTTTTTGATGCCGGCCATGTCGATTTCCACCGCCGTATCGCAAAGCTCCAGCCAGCCGTCCAAAACCCCGGATATCTCATTGCCAATGACCAGACAAACCGGCGGCTTAAGGGTAAACTTGTCATGACTGATAGCCCCGCAGGCCTGCTCCAAAAGCACGATTTGGTAGCCCCTGGCTTTGAGTTCTTTAAGAAGCACGATTCCATCCTGACGGTATTCCCAGGGCACATGGTCCTGGGCTCCTAAGGCGGTTTTGGCAATGCCGCTTTGGGGCGGGTAGCCGGTAATGCCGCAAAGCCAGATTTTCTCCACCCCTGCCCCATCCGCGGTGCGAAAGATGGAGCCTACATTGTGCAGGCTACGGATATTGTTGAGCACCACGCAAAATGACAGCGGCGGCTGGTCACATTTTTTTGACTGACGAAGCACGATTTCTTCATGGGTTAGCTTGCGCATCATTATGCTAACGTCCTCCACTGGTTATATACCTCATCCACTAAAGGCTTGATGATACGGGCAGAAAAATCAAATTTGATGCCGGCGGCCTCATAAAGTTCCGGTAAGGGGCGGGAACCTCCCAGAGAAAGGCCATGACGATAGTCGCCCAAGGCTTTTGAAGGGTTGCTTTTAGCATTCATCCACAACTGCAAGGCCCCTAATTGGGCAATGCCGTATTCAATATAATAAAAAGGCATCTCGAAAATATGCAATTGACTATGCCATAGGTAAGCTTGGGTCTCTTCAAATTCTTGCCAGTCGATCAACTGGCCGCCAAACTGGTGGTAATAATCGCACCAGGCTTGACAACGTTCCTGTGGGGTATGAGAGGGGTGCTCATAAAGCCAATGCTGGAAGGCATCGATATTGGCCACCCAGGCTAGGATGTGCACAATACCCTCGAGATGTTCACGGTTAGAGCGCATGGTATCTTCAGGGCTGTAAAACTGATTGATATATCTTCCGCCTAATAGCTCCATGGCCATGGAAGCCACCTCACAAAATTCCATGGGCCCATGGCGATAATCTACCAAAGGATCACCAGCGCAGGCCAGAGCATGAAACGCATGGCCGGATTCATGCAAAAGGGTGCGCACATCATCGTCCACCCCAACGGCGTTCATAAAAATAAAAGGTTTGCGGGCCTCGTTGAGCGTGTTTTGATACCCGCCCGGGGCTTTACCTTTGCGGCTTTCCAAATTCAAAAGGCCAAACTCTTTTATTTGTTTAAATTGATTTCCTAACTGTCCATCAAGTTGATTAAAAATGTTCTGAGTTTTCTCAATTAAATCGGAAACTTTATCAAAAGGTTTTAAAGGTTTCCTTGCCTTTGGGTCGACAGCGGTGTCCCAGGGCCTTAAGGCTTCTAACTTCATTTCTTGCTGACGCTTCTTTAAAATCTCCCCATACAAAGGCACCACCCATTGGGCAATACTCTGGTGGTATTTTTGGCAATCATCCGGTGTGTAATCAAAACGATGGTACGCCTGGAATTGGTAATCGACAAAATTCTTACAGCCCGCCTGAGTAGCGATTTGACAACGCAGTTTAAACATCTCGTCAAAAATGTTTTCTAGTTTATCTTTATCCGCCATCCGCCGAAGGGTCATGGCACGCCAGGCTTCTTCTCTTTTTTTACGGTCTGGTTCCAACAGGTACTTACTCATTTGAGGCATGGTTTGTTCCTGACCGTCGAAGTGCACGGTCATGGCAGCGCAAATGGTCTGATATTGCTGCGACAATAAATCAACCTTTGTTTGTAAAGGCACGTTGGCTTCCACAAATAGCTCCACGTCGACAGTTGTGGCGCGATTGTATACTTTATACCGTTTGACATCTAAAGAATAACTTTTAAGAGCCGTCAAATATTTACGGTTTAATTGATCGTTGAGGGGTTTGACAGCCGGCGGCACTGTTTGGATAAATTGAGTGTAAGCGCCGGCGGCTTTTGCATCATCGGTGTGGCAGGTCATGTGGATATAAAGAATTGATCCGGCCTGGCTTAAGGCGGCATCTAATTCGGAACGGTCTAGCAGCCATCGTTCCAATTCTTGGGATGAAGTAACAGGCCGATCCAAAAGGAGTTGATATAAACCTTTGACTGTTTCCACATCAGTTAAATCGGTTTTTTCCGGTACAAAGGTGCGGTTTTGATAAGGGAGCAGTTGAGCTAATTCCATAATCTCCTTGACAATCATATAGTTTTCAGTATATTTAAAACCTTATTAATCTTCGTGTCATTGCGAACCTCGCTTTTCGTTTGGTGAAGCAATCTTTTAAAAGAATTGCTTCGTCCCCCGCCTTTGGCGGGTCCTCGCAATGACACTATAATGTGTATGAGGTCATTCCATGAGAGCTTGTATTATCTGCGATAAAAGTCTAACATCCGGTATGAAATATAAAAGACGCGGTATGGAAAAGAAAAAAGGCGGTGCCGGTTCCAAAATCGTCGGTAAATCCTTCCGTCAGGTCAAGCCTAATTTACAACGCATCAAAATTCTTTTTAACGGCACTGTTCAAAGAGCTTTAGTCTGCACCAGCTGTATTCAGGCAAATAAAATTATCAAGGCGTAATTTTAATATCTTTTATCACCAACTGCACCGTTGGTGCTTTATTCCAATCATCAATGGCCAAATTGTAAGCTAAATCCAGCTTCCTTCCTATTCTAATCTCATCTTTCCTATTCCCTTGACCAAAACCAACCGCAGAATAAGTTTTATTGCCATCGCTCACCCAAAATTTAAGTGTATCACGTCCTAAAATAGCGGGAGGACTCTTAACGGTCAAGTGCCCGGAACAAAACACCGGTGTGGGATTCCCTTCTCCATGCGGTTCCAGAGATTCCACCAATTCCACCAGGGTCAAATCTACCATAGAAAGTGGAACTTCGCAGTCAATCTCCAGCGTAGGAGTCCATTCTTTATCTTTGAGAATTTCACTGGCAAAACTATTGATGTCCTGGCTAAATCGGTCAATGTTTTCCTGGCGCAGCCGCAAACCCGCCGCTCTTTTATGCCCTCCATAATTTTCCAGATGGCTGGCACAATTGGCCAGTGCCTCATGAAGGTGAAAACCCTCGATCGAACGGCCAGACCCTGTGCCCATACCATCCTGCACCGAAATAACAATAGTGGGCCGATAGTATTTATCTACAAGGCGCGAGGCCACAATTCCCAAAACGCCTTTATGCCAGCCCTCTTTATGAACCACAATAACGGGCTGACTTTTAAGGCTTTCGCTGCTCTCAATGATACTCAGGGCTTCGTCAACGACTTCATTTTGCATTTTTTGACGGCTTTGATTGTGCTCTTCTAAGTTTCTGGCTAAAGCTTGGGCCTGCAGAGCATCTTCCGACAACAAAAGATCTAGAGCAATGGTGGCTGAGTCCATGCGGCCTGCGGCATTGAGCCTGGGGCCTAAAATGAAACCGATATAATAAGGTTTCATTTTTTTGCCTGCAATTTTGGCTACCTCTAAAAGCGCTTGCAAACCATGTTTTTGGCTGCGCTCAATGAGTGGCAACCCTCTTTTGACAAAAATACGGTTCTCCCCGCAAAGCTCTACCACATCGGCCACCGTACCAATAGCCACTAAATCCAAATCCTCTAGCGGCATAAAACCCAGTAAGCCTTGTGCCAATTTGGCCACCAACCCCACGGCGGATAAATTTTTAAACGGGTACTTGCAATCCAAACGCTTAGGATCAATAACAGCTAATGCCGCAGGGATTCTGTCACCATCTGGTTCATGGTGGTCAATGACAATCACATCTATACCTTCCTTGGTCATAGCCTCAATAGGACCAAAAGCGTTGATGCCACAGTCCACCGTGATAATCAAATGAACGTTGAGGTCTTTGGCAAATTCTACGATACCATGATTGAGCCCATAACCTTCTTCCATCCGATGAGGAATATAATTGACGGCTTGTATGTTAAAACGTTTTAATAGGCGCCTAAGAAAAGCGGAAGAGGTCACCCCATCAACATCATAATCGCCAAAGATGAGGATTTTTTCATTATGCTCTTTGGCTTTATGGATACGCTGGACGGCACGATCCATATCCGTAAGCAAGAATGGGTTATAAAGTGTGGATAAATCAGCGTCTAAAAAATACCGGGCTTGATCAATGTTATTAATTTGGCGATTAATAAGAAGCTGGGCAATGATGGGATGAATACCTAAGGCATCACTAAATTCCTTTTGGAGCTTAGGGTTGCAGGATTTAAATATCCATTTTTTCACATTTCCTCCGGCGCACTAACACCTAACAGCTTTAAACCATTACATAAAACAATGCGAGTAGCTTCAATCAAACCCAGTCGTTCGCAAGAAAGTTCCTTGTTTTCATCTAAAACCCGGTGGGAATCATAAAACTTATGAAAACAGGCAGCTAGTTCTTGCAAATAACGCACCAAGGCAAAAGGTTCCAGCTGCTTGGCACATACCATAAGAACTTGCGGATAAAGAGCGATTTTACGTATCAAATCGATTTCTTCGGTTTCTTTTAAAAAACGAAACCCTTTCGTCAAATGTTTTAATCCCTCCACTACAGCATTACGGATAATACTGTGAATGCGCGCATGAGCGTATTGAATATAATACACAGGGTTTTCCGCGCTGGTCTTTTTAGCCAGTTCTAGATCAAAATCCAAATGCGCATTGCTCTGGCGCATTAAAAAGAAAAACCGTGCGGCATCTTTGCCGACCTCATCCATCACTTCTCGTAAAGTAATAAACTCTCCCCGACGGGTAGACATGGACACCGGTTTGCCGTGGCGGTAAACGCTAGCCAATTGCACGATGATGATGTCTAGATCATCCCTGCTATGACCTAAAGCGGCTACGGCTGCTTTAATACGTGCAATATAACCATGATGGTCAGGCCCTAAAATATCAACAATACGTTTAAAGCCCCTGGCAAATTTATCCTTATGATAGACCATATCTGGCATCAAGTAAGTATAATCCCCATTACTTTTTTTAACTACCCGGTCTTTGTCATCCCCCCACCCAGTGGATTGAAACCACCATGCTTCTTCGTGCTCATAAACGTAGCCTTTGGCCTGAAAATCTTTTAAGAGTTTTTCCATAGCCTCAGCTGTAGCGATCTTACTTTGATACGACCAGATATCAAAATGAACGTTAAAATTTTCCAGATCCTTTTTGATCACATCCATTAAATAGTCCACGCCAAATTGACGAAACTTTTCGGGGTTAACCTTATCCAGGGCTGCCGCTGATTTTATCGCGTGTTTTTTAATAAACTCTTCGGCCATCATACGGACATAGTCACCTTGATAGCCATCCTCGGGAAATTCACTCTTGTCACCTAAAGTTTCTTTGGCACGGAAGAAAATACTGCGGCCTAAAACGTTGATTTGATTGCCCTCGTCATTGACGTAATATTCTCTTTTCGCCTGAAATCCAGCTGTATTT
>JAHFGE010000007.1 GCA_023247575.1 Candidatus Omnitrophota bacterium
CCAGTGCCGAGATGTCCAAGACTATAGAATCTCAGATCGAGGCTACCGATTCTAGACAAAGGGGGACAGTTGAATTCAACTGTCCCCATAAGTTCAGTGCCAATGCCGGTGTCAAGACTACAACACCCGAAAATAATCTATGAAAGAAACCCGTGTTCATTTAACCGTGATCGTTTTGGCGCTGATTTGCATCGGCATGGTAATGATTTATAGCGCCAGCTGTGTCAATGCCCTGCAGACCTATCACGACAGCCTGTACTACCTCAAACGCCATTTGCTGTTTTTAGCTATCGGCCTTTTAGCTGGTTTTGGGGTGATGAGTATTGATTATCGCCAAATCCAGCCCCATGCCCGGCTGATTTTAGGCATCAGCATCTTTCTTTTAGTGCTGGTGCTTATTCCGCACATCGGTACAGAAAGTTACGGGGCCCGCCGCTGGTTTAAATTGGGCGTGTTTCACTTTCAGCCGTCGGAATTCGCCAAATTGGCCGTTATCATCTATATCGCAGATTTCTTGAGCCGCAAACAGCAGATGATCCACAATTTTACCAGGGGGTTTTTGCCTCCCATTCTGGTCACAGGATTGGTTTGTCTATTGACGGTCAAACAGCCGGATTTAGGAACGACGGTGGAAATGGCTGTCGTGGTCTTTGGGCTGATGTTGATTGCCGGGGCACGGTTCTTGCATCTGGCAGCCATGGCGGCTGCCGCCATCCCTGTGATGATTTATCTGGTGGCGAAAGAGCCATACAGGATGGCACGCATCATTGCTTTTCTGGATCCATGGCAGGATAGCCAGGGGATTGGTTTTCAGCTAACTCAGTCCCAGATCGGTTTGGGTTCCGGGGGACTTTGGGGGGTTGGTTTAGGGCACAGTCAGCAGAAATTATTTTATTTACCGGCGGCCCATACGGATTTTATTCTTTCTATTATAGGGGAAGAGACGGGGCTGCTGGGGGCGCTGGCCGTTATTGTGCTGTTTGTGCTGTTTATCTGGATTGGAATCCGTCTGATTCGCCAGACCCATGAGGGCTTTGGATATTTTTTAAGCATTGGAATTATTTTAATGCTGGGGCTGCAGGCCATGGTCAATGTGGGGGTCAGCATCGGGGCTTTCCCGACCAAAGGACTGCCCCTGCCGTTTATCAGTTACGGCGGTTCTGCTTTGATTTTTCATTTGGTCAGTATCGCCTTAATTTTAAACGTATCCAAAACCCAGGATCAGAAATTTTAGGTTATGAAAATTATCGTTGCTACCGGAGGTACCGGCGGACATATTTTCCCGGCTTTAGAAACGGCCGCCTGTTTAGCCAAGCGCGGTCACGAAGTCATGGTGGCTGGTGCGCTGGGACCAAGCGAAGAAAAAGTCAAAGCCCAGGGATTTGCAACATTGCCGATTCAAGCCAAAGGGTTAACTAATCGCTCCCTCTTAGGTTTATGGAAATTTTCTACTCTGATGTGTGCTGCCGTCGCACAGGCCTTGCAAAATTTAAAGCAAACGCACCCTGACAAAGTCATTGGATTTGGGGGATATGGGTCTTTTGCCTTTGTGTTAGCCGCCCGGCTTTTGAATATCCCTGTCATGATTCACGAACAAAATGTTGTCCCCGGCAAAGCCAATCGCCTCTCAGCCAACCTTGTTGCCAAAGTGGCCATTAGTTTCCCAAAGACTAAAAATTATTTAGAACCCAAAAAAGTCGTGTTCACGGGATGCCCTTGCCATCACCACAGGCCTTTGGATAGCAGGGAAAGTTTGATGAAGAAATTTTCGTTAGCCAGCGACCGTCCAATGATTCTGCTTTTAGGCGGCAGTCAGGGCAGTCAAAAACTCAATGAAATATTTTTTGCGATGGTTTCTAGTTGGCAGCAACCGCCGATACAAGCTATCCACATGACAGGAGCCAAGGACTATTGGGCCTATGCGGCCAAGTATCGCCGCTTCTCCTTACCAGTAAAAGTTTTTGAATTCATCCATCCTATCGAGGAAGCTTATGCGATTTCGGACCTAGTTATTGCCCGTGCCGGGGCAGCCACTGTTTCAGAGCTGGGGTTTTTTGCTATTCCCTCCATTTTAGTGCCATATCCATTGGCTGGTGGTCATCAAAAATACAATGCCCAGGTTTTAGCGGATGCAGGGTTGGCCCAAATTATTGAACAAAAAGATTTAACTTCTCAAAGTTTAAAAGATACCGTGAGGCATCTGTTAACGTCTGGGCAGCAGCATCAGCCGATTTTTAATAATGACCCTGCCGAGGAACTGGCGTTGGCAGTGGAAAATTTATAAAATTTCGTCTTAGAAAAAGGTCATTTATTCCTTTTATAGAATTCATAGATATGCCATCATATCAAGATATGAAAAGTAGTCATTATCATTTTATAGGGATCGGCGGTATCGGTATGGGAACCCTGGCTTCATTGTTATTGGCCAAAGGGCAAAAGGTGAGCGGTTCTGATCTGAAAGACAATGAATGGACCGCCCAGTTGCGCAAAAACGGGGCTCATATCGCTATCGGTCATCATGCCACCAACGTTCAAAATCCCGACTATGTGGTTTATTCATCGGCGATTCGCATCACCAATCCGGAAATGATTGAAGCTGTCAGCCGCAATCTGCCTTTGCTCAAGCGGGCCCATGTCCTGGCCCAATTGGTCAATGAACAAACCGGCATTACCATTGCAGGAGCCCATGGAAAGACGACAACCACCTCGATGGTTTCTTATCTTTTGCTTAACGCCGGACTTAAACCAACAACGGCCGTTGGAGGTATCATCAATGGGCATAGCTATAATGCTCATTTGGGAGAAGGGAAATATTTTGTGGCGGAAGTGGATGAAAGCGACGGCACATTTTTGTATTTTCGCCCCGTCTATTCCATCGTGACCAATATCGACTTTGAGCATGTTGATTTTTTTAAAGACTGGAAAGGGATTTTAGAAGCTTATCGTAAGTTCATCAATCACACTTCCTCTTACGGTTGTGTGATTGCCTGTGGCCAGGACCAACGGCTTAAAATTCTTGTTAAAGAATCTAAAAAGCCGGCCTGTTTTTACGGATTCGATGCTTCTTGTGATGTATGGGCTGAAAGTATTATCACCGATGGCTCTCATTCCAGTTTTGAATGTTACACTCAAGCCGGCAAATTGGCGGATTTTGAATTGATGGTGCCAGGCCGTCACAATGTCCTTAATGCCTTAGCCTGCATTGGCGTGGGGCTGCGATTGAATATTCCCATCGAGGTCATACACAAGACGCTGAAAGAGTTTGGCGGTGTCAAACGCCGTTTTCAGCTTAAAGGACAAATTGATGACATCATGATGGTGGATGACTATGGCCATCATCCCACCGAAATTGTAGCCACTTTAAAAGCAGCCCGCTTGTTCAACAAAAAACGTTTGGTCACTGTCTTTCAACCTCATCGCTATTCCAGAACGAAATTCCTGCTTAATGAATTTGTGGAGAGCTTACAATTAACCGATGAATTGATTATCACCGATATTTATGCGGCCAGTGAAAAGCCCTCGGAAGGGGTAGGAATTAAAAGTCTGCTGGAACCTTTACAGAGAGCTTTAGGCGAGCGAGTTCTTTATCTGAAGAAAGAACAGATATTAAACTATTTAACGGATTTTGTGCATAGCGGAGACTTGGTTTTGTTTTTAGGCGCCGGCGATATTTATCATTGCTCAGATGAATTAGTTAATGTTTTAAATAAGAAGAAAGCTCTGGTATGAATCAGTTAAGCTTTGGCAACATAGGTGTTTTAATGGGGGGCTATTCGTCGGAAAGAGATATTTCTTTGCGCTCAGGGTCGGGGGTAGCCCAGGCTTTGGCCGGGGCAGGTTACGCTGTTAGACCGGTCGATATCACCACCAGCGACCGGGTTAAGATAGCCGACCTGCTTAAAAATTCCGGCATCGATGTGGGTTTTATTGCTTTACACGGCCGTGGCGGTGAAGACGGTTTCATCCAGTCCATTCTGGAAAATCTGGACATTCCTTATACAGGATCGGGACCTGCGGCCAGCCAGAAAGCATTTAATAAAATCACCGCCCAGACAATTTTTAAAGACGCTGCTATTCCCGTTCCAGAGAATTTTTATATCACCGATGGCCAGTCAGTGGATTTCAAAGATGTTTTTAGCGTCCTTAAAAAACTTCCCTTTGTTGTGAAAGCGGCCTGCGAGGGATCCAGTATTGGCATCTCTATGGTTCATCATCCTTCACAATGGGAAGGGGCTTTAAAAGATGCTCTCGCCTTTGGCCCCTATGTCATTGTAGAGAAATTTATCAAAGGTCGGGAAGTGACGGTGGGTATTTTTGACCACGAGCCATTGCCTTTGGTGGAAATCATTACCCCCAATCCTTTGTTTGATTTTACGACCAAGTATCAAAAAGGAGCGGCAGAGTATGTCGTACCGGCTCAATTGCCGCTAGGATTGACCGAAAAAATCCAGGCCATAGCGCTGGCTGCCTACGATACATTGGGCTGTGAGGGGTTTTCCCGTGTTGACATCCGCCTTGATGAGTCCGGCAATCCTTATGTTCTGGAGCTTAACACCATTCCAGGTTTTACAGAAACCAGTCTTTTCCCCAAGGCTGCGACCCAGGTCGGTTATAGTTTTTTGCAGGTCTGTGAAAAATTGCTCGATAGTGCGTATGCCAAAAAAGTCCAGCGTTAAAATTCCAGCCATTGCCATTATTCGTCTCATTGTTTTTCTTTTTATTGGCTTTGTGCTTTTTTCGATCTATAGCCGCACTAGGGATTTTTTAACGAATGACCCCATGTTTGATGTCAAAGATGTGCTAGTGGACCAATCGATCAGGTTTATCGATGAGAGGCCTTTAAAAGCATTGAAGGGAGAAAATATTTTTAGCATCGATTTAAAGAGACTTCATCGGCAAATTGTCCATCAATATCCGCAGATCGCCCAATTGAGAATTGTGCGCCAGCTGCCTAATACGATCAAAGTGTTGGCCAAAAAAAGAGATATCCTGTTGCAGGTCCAAACTAAGGGCAAGTATCTTATTGTCGATACCGAAGGCGTGACCATGTTCTATACGGGGCAACCTCTATCCGTTCCGCTGGTGCGGGGAGTACCGATCGAAAGACGCCAGGTAGTATTAGGGACCGCTTCTTCGATGAAAGAATTAAATCTTGTCGTCAATCTGTTTCATCAATTAAAGTCTCATCCGTATACCAGCCGCCTGAGAGTCTTAAGCGTGGAAGCAGGGAATCTTTCGAAAGTAGCATTCACCGTTATGCCCAATATTCAAATTATCATTGATGAGGACGATTTAGCAGCCCAAGTCAATATGTTGGAAATCCTTTTACAAAATGGTAAAGTAAATTGGGGCCAAGTTAAATACATTGATATCCGTTTTAGAGAACCAATTATCAATGCATCGTAGGGGCACGGCATGCCATGCCCCTACAGTGAAGGCTTTATGTTTAAAAATATTAAACGCAATAAGTATTTTTGTGGATTGGATTTGGGTTCACAGACCATCAAAACCGCTTTAGTGCGGGCCCAGGATGATAACAATCTAGAATTATTGGGAGTGTTTGAATCGCCTTCCATTGGTCTTAAAGGTGCTTGCGTCAGTGATCTAACCGAGTTATCACAAACTATTTTGCGTTCCATGGAAGGGGTCTGCCGGAGAGTGGCCATCAGGCCCTCAGGAGTTCATTTAGGTATCAGTACGGATTTGTTATCCTGCCGTTATTCTGGTGCGGTCATACCACTGGTGGATGCTGGAACTAAAATTGTGGCTCCATCGGATATCAGGAAAGTTAACCATCAGGCCAGGCTTTTGGGCGTCGGCATTGATGAAGAAATTGTGCATAGCTTTGAACAATTTTATAAAGTCGACGATGTCAATGTGGCTTTGAACCCCCAGGGACTTTATGGCCATAAGCTGGAATCCAATCTCTTACTTTTAACAGCCAATAGCGGGCGATTGCGTAATATGACCAAAGCCGTACATCAGGCAGGCTTTGATGTGCATCGCGTATCACTCTCAAGTTATGCGGCCAGTCAGGTGGCCTTAAGCGAATCCTTTAAAAAGGAAGGCTGCGCCTTGATTGATATTGGCGCCTCTATGACCAATGTTCTATGTTTTAAGAATGGTGTTTTGGGAGATATTCAATTGATCCATTGGGGAGGACATTTTGTTACCCAAAGTATCGCCGACCGGTTAAGCTTAACGATTGATTTGGCGGAGGAAATTAAGAAAACCCATGCGGTGGCAGCCAAATTGAGTGCCCAAGAATCTTCCGGTGACATTTTAGTCAAACGCGAGAAGGGATATGTCCCCATCCGTCGCCAGAGCGTATGCGAGGCGGTGGAGTGGGAAATCGAAAATTTATTGACCCATCTGGAAACGGTTTTAAAAGGTTCGGCGCTTTACCATCAGCTCAATAAAGGCGCTATTATTGTTGGCGGCACAGCCCTTTTGCCCGGGCTTATCGAACGCATCGAGGAAAGAATCAATTTGTCGGTCAGTTTGGGAATTGCTACCAAGGGATTGCAGAATCCTTCGATTTTTGCCGCAGCCATTGGCCTGGCGCAAATGAACTATACCCAAAAGAAAAACGAAACAATTAATTTACATACGACGAAGAATTGGGTTCAAAAATTTTTAGTTCGATTTGAGGAAATGTGCCAGGAATATTTTTAAAATAGAGGGATTTTTACTTATCCTTATGGCGCTGATCACTGCGGCGACTTAAATTGAAATCGATATTCTTAAGAAGGCTGCGCAGTCTTAAAAGACTGCCGAAGATATAAAGCATCCAGAAGGAATTAAACAGCAGAAGAATGACAATGAGAAGAGTGTTGATTGATTGCGTCATCAAAAGCCTCTCCAGAAGAGTACCTTTTTGAATATCGATGCCGACGTCGATGATTTTAAGGGCATTCATGAAGGTAGCAACAAAGATGACAACCAGGATGATTTCGAAAAAGAGGATATAGAAATGACGGACAATCCATTGGGCTGAACGGTTGTCCCATTGGCGGACCTTATTCATGAAATCATTGAATCCCATAACAGGTATCCTTATCTATCATTTATTATAGCAGGCTTTAAGAAGGAAACAATTAGATTTTAAAATTATTTTTAAAATTATTTTTGGCGCGCCTGGCAGGGGTCGAACCTGCAACCCTCAGTTCCGAAGACTGATGCTCTATCCAGTTGAGCTACAGGCGCCCGTCAGAATTTCTAAGAAATTTTGACGAGGTCTCGCCAAATTGTCAAAGACAATTTGGCGGACATTTACTCGTCTAAAAATAATTCCTTAACGCCGTGTGGTGAGTGCTTCGACTTCGCTCAGCATGATTCGAAGCATGATGAGCTAGTCGAATCACCTGCCGAACCACAGGCGCATAGAAGGTGACTAATTTACCATGTCCTTTACTTGCCTTAAAGAAAAAACTTTGTTATAGTCTTTTCCATTATGTCTACCGAAGTTGCCTTACATAATACTCCCTTAGTTGAGGAACATATTGCCTTAGGTGCCAAGATGGTTGGCTTTGGCGGATGGAATATGCCTTTGCAATATGAGGGAATTCTCGCTGAATGGGAACATAATCGCAAAACCTGCTCGATTTTTGATTGTTCGCACATGGGAGAGTTTATGGTGCAAGGCGATGCCATCCAAAGCGGATTAGATGGCATCGTTACCCAGCGCATCGCCGATATGCCCGTGAAAACCTGCCGCTATGGAACCATGCTTAATGAAGAAGGAGGTGTCATCGATGATTTAATTATCTATCGCAAAGCCCCCCAAGAATGGATGATGGTTGTCAATGCCGCTCATAGAGAGAAGAACGCTAAGAATTTTAAGAATCATTTAACTTCCCCTGCGAATTTTAAAGATATCTCTTTTGAGACGGCCAAATTGGATCTGCAAGGCCCCCTTTCTAGAGATATTTTAAAAACACTGGTCCCGGACATTGCTCAATTGGAATACTACACCTTTGATGAATTTGTTCTGTTAGGGCAGAAATGTTTGATCAGCCGCACTGGATACACGGGTGAATTAGGCTATGAAATTTATTACCCCTGGGAAAAATCAAAAGAATTGTGGCGAAGGATTTTAAAAAATGAT
Organism: Candidatus Omnitrophota bacterium; assembly: GCA_023247575.1. GTDB lineage: Bacteria > Omnitrophota > Gorgyraeia > Zapsychrales > Fredricksoniimonadaceae > JACQCF01. The sequence continues at coordinate 8,108 of JAHFGE010000007.1, forward strand.
AAAGTCAACCCAACTGGATTAGGTGTACGTGATGTTTTGCGCATTGAAATGTGCTACAGCCTTTACGGCCACGAATTAAGTGAAGAGATCTCACCTTTGCAGGCTGGTTTGGATAAGTTCATTGATTTTGAAAAAGATTTTATTGGTAAACAAGCTCTTTTAAAGCAAAAGGCTCAAGGCCATCATCACAGGATGGGTTATTTTATATCAGATTCCCGACGCAGCCCACGGGCCGGTCATAGGATTTTAGATCTGTCAGGCAACCCCGTGGGGCGAGTAACCAGCGGCACCTTTTCTCCAGCACTGCAGCGAGGTATCGGGCTTGGGTTTATAGAAGCTGGAAAAAATAACATCGGATCAAAAATTTCTTTTGGCGATGAAAAAACGATAGTATCAGCGGTCATCAGCCAAAGACCTTTTTATAAGAATGGATCTTTAAAGCATTAACTAAAAATTTTTACGAGATATAGAAGGGAATGATTTTATGGAAATTATGGAGCATTATTTATACACCAAAGAGCATGAATGGATTAACATCGAAGATAATATCGGTACCGTTGGTATTACCGATTATGCTCAGAATGCTTTAGGGGATATTACTTACGTCGAATTACCTCAAGTGGATCAGGAGGTGGAGCAGTTTGAACAGTTTGTTTCCGTCGAATCGGTGAAGGCTGCTTCCGATATTTTTTGTCCCATGTCTGGCCGAGTGATGGAAGTCAATACCAAATTGGAAGATCAGCCAGGATCGATTAATAAGGACTGCTATGATAAAGGCTGGATTGCCAAAATTGAAATTAAAGATGCTGATGAGGCCGCTCATTTGATGTCCGCTGAGGACTACCGCAATTATTTAGAAAGCCTCGGTCAATAATAAAAAATCCTGTCATGCCCGAATGTATTAATCGGGCATCTAGAACTTCTGGATCCCCGATAAAAACATTCGGGGATGACATACCTAATAAATATCCATGAATCCCTATATCACCAATACAGAATTTGAAGTCCAACAGATGCTTGATACCATCGGTGTCAAGTCGATCGACGAACTTTTTGCCGATATTAAGCCCCAACACCATCCTCGATCTTTTAATCTCCCTTTAGGGATGTCGGAATACGAAGTATTGCGTCGGCTGACAGGTCTTTCTTTAAGAAATAATGTTTATCTGACCCCTTTTATCGGTGGGGGTTATTACGATCATTATGTTCCTTCCGCCGTCGGTATGCTTATCGGCCGAGGGGAATTTTATACCGCTTATACTCCTTATCAGCCTGAATGCGCTCAAGGAACTTTGCAAGCCTTGTTTGAATTCCAAAGTCATATGTGTGCTTTAACGGGAATGGAAGTTTCCAATGCTTCGCTTTACGATGGAGGAACTGCTCTTTACGAAGCCATGATGATGGCCATTCGTATCACCGGGAAAGATAAAATTGTCATGGATGGGGGAGTCAGCCCCATTTACCGTAAAATTATTAAGACCTATACGCATCATCTGCACTATCAATTTGAAGAAATTCCTGTGGTCCATGGTCAAAGCAGCCGCCCAGAGGTCAATAAACATCTGGATAAAAATACGGCGGCTGTCATTTTACAAAATCCTAATTTTTTTGGAGCTATGGATGATTTTACCGATATTATTGAGAAAGCCCATGCCGTGGGCGCTTTGGCTATTGTCAGTGTTTATCCGATTTCTTTAGGTGTTTTAAAAACACCAGCAGACATGGGAGCTGACATAGTCACAGGGGAAGGCCAATCCTTAGGGTTACCTTTGAATTTCGGCGGGCCTTACCTGGGGTTTATGTGCGCGAAAAAGCAATATGTACGCAAAATGCCTGGACGCATCGTCGGCCAGACAAAGGACGCGCAGGGCCGACGGTGTTTTGTGAATACTCTGCAGGCGCGGGAACAACATATCCGTCGGGAAAAAGCCACTTCCAACATTTGTACCAATGTGTCGCTGTGTGCCTTGCAGGCAACTATTTTCCTGTCTTTGATCGGTAAGGGCGGTTTAAAAGAGATGGCGCAATTGAATTTAGATAAGGCCGAGTATGCTAAACAGTGTTTGGCCAAGGTTAAGGGGGTAGAAGTTAAACGCTCATCGCCAACATTTAATGAGTTCACTTTACATTTGCCCAAAGATGCTTCTGAAGTGGTGGAGCGAATGATTGAAAAAGGTTTCGCTGCTGGATTTCCTTTAGGACGCTATTACAAAGGTATGGAAAAATATTTGTTGGTTGCGGTCACGGAAAAACGCACTAAAGAGGAAATTGATCGATATGTTGGGGCATTGCAAGAGGTATTGGCGTAGGGGCGAACCGTCGGTTCGCCCGTACAGGACAAATTTATGCAATTAATCTTTGAAAGATCAGTGCAGGGCCGTCGGGGTTTCCGTTTTGGGGACTCTGATGTTCCCACCAAAGCCCAGGTGCCCCTTAAGTATGCCCGTCAAGAAGATGCGCCGCTGCCGGAAGTCTCAGAGTTGGATGCTGTGCGCCATTACACGCATTTGTCCCAGCTCAATTTTTCCATCGACACTCATTTCTACCCCTTAGGCTCTTGCACGATGAAGTACAATCCGAAATTTACGGAGAGTATTGCCAGGCTGGCCGGCTTTGCCGATTTACATCCACTCTTGCCTCAATTGGCCGGCGGAGAGAAGTTAACGCAGGGGGCCCTGGAGGTTCTTTATGAGCTGGAGCAATGGATGTGTGAGATGACAGGCTTTAAAGCATTTACTTTACAGCCGCTCGCCGGGGCTCATGGAGAATTAACTGGCCTTATGCTGATGGCCGCCTATCATAAGACAAAGGGCAATACCAAAAAGAGGTATGTTATCATTCCTGATTCCGCCCATGGGACTAATCCGGCCAGCGCTGCCATCGCCGGTTACCAGACGGTTGCCATACCGTCGAATAAAAACGGTGGCATGGATTTAGAAGCACTTAAAGCCGCTGTTAATGATGAAGTGGCAGGGCTTATGATGACGATACCATCGACCTATGGGGTGTTTGAATCGAACATCGAGGAGATTGCCAGGCTTATTCATTCGGTTGATGGTATTATGTATTATGATGGAGCTAACCTCAATGCAATGTTAGGCCGTTGCCGCCCCGGTGATTTGGGTTTTGATGTCATGCACATTAATACGCATAAAACTTTTACGACACCCCATGGCGGAGGCGGCCCCGGGGCAGGCCCCGTCGGGGTCAACGCCAAGTTAGAGAAGTTTCTACCTATTTCCAGGGTTATTAAAAGATCCGGTGGCACCTTTACTCTTAACTATGATTACCCGGATTCCATAGGTTATGTCGCTTCATTTTATGGAAATTTTGCGCTTTTGGTTCGGGCTTATGCGTATATGCTGATGTTAGGTCAAGAGGGTCTCATAGAAACTTCTCATCATGCGGTTTTAAATGCCAATTACCTCATGACGAAATTAAAAAAGCATTATAAGTTATGCTTTGACCGCCTCTGTATGCACGAGAGTGTTTTTTCAGCCTCCCGGCAGGCAGCTAGAGGTGTGCATGCCATTGATATCGCCAAATTTTTAATTGATCAACAGATTCATCCGCCAACCGTTTATTTTCCTATTAGTGTCTCTGAGGCCATGATGATTGAGCCTACGGAGACAGAATCCAAACAAACGATGGATCATTTTGTGGAGAAAATGATTGAAGCCGATGAGCTTTCTAAAACCAATCCGTCGATTTTCAAAGAATTTCCTAAAACCATGCCTATTTCACGTCCCGATGAAGTGAAAGCCGCGCGGGACGTTAAAATTTCTTATTTTCTTCCCGATGCAGATTAGAGATATCTCTTTCGATACCCCGCGGGAAAATCTTCACTTTGATGAAGTGTTGCTACAGTTGGCCACCAAGCAATCGGCCGGTGAATTCTTACGTTTTTGGGAATCACCCCAAACTTTTATTGTGTTAGGTCGTATCGGCAAAGAAAATGAAGATATTTATTTAGAACAGGCCAAAGCCGACCACATTCCCATTGTACGCCGCACTTCTGGCGGCGGCACTGTGATTCAGGGGCCTGGATGTTTAAATTTTACCTTTGTTCTCGACAAAAGGCGGCATCCGGATTTAGCAGATTTGCGCAAATCCTATGTTTGGATAAGCAGCAAAGTTATAGAAGCTCTTCAAGCTTGCGGCATTCAGGCTATTTTTAAGCCGATTTCTGATATCGCATTGGCTGCCAGCGGGAAAAAATTTTCCGGCAATGCCCAGCATCGGAGCAGACAATTTATTTTGCATCACGGCACGATTTTATATGATTTTAATTTGAATTTGATAAGCCGATATCTGAAAATTCCCCAAGATGTTCCTAGGTATCGCCAGGGCCGCTCTCATGAGGAATTTGTCACCAATATTTCTATTCAACCTATGGTTTTCAAACAGTCCTTGGCTAGTCTTTTCGGTTTATCATGGACTGCAGGGCCGCAAAAACCGTCTTCCCAAGAGCTTTTTTATTTGACGAGAAAGCAAATACCATATAAAGTTAACCTTTTATGGTCCATATACGCCCTTTTGTTAAAGCTGATCGATTTTTTATACGCCAAATCTGCTGTGACGTAGCCGATAAGGGAGACTGTATTGAGAATTTTTTCCCTGACCGCGAATTTGCTGCTGATTTTTTAACCGGTTATTATACGGATTATGAACCCGGCAGCTCCTTGGTGGCCGAATCCGATGGGAAAATTGTGGGGTATGTTAACGGCTGCCTGGACAACCGCCGTTTTGGCCTGGCCATGACGTTTTTACTTATCCCAAAATTGTTAGTGAAAGGCCTTGGGCGCGGCGTTTTCTGGCGAAAGGAATTCTGGAACATTGTACAGGCGATGCTTAAAAACTGGCGGCGTTTATTCGTATGGCGTCAAAAATCCTTCCATAGTTACCAAGGACATTTGCATGTTGGTATTGCCAAAGATTTTCGTGGTCAAGACATTGGTGGCCGTCTAGTTTGTAGCTTGATGGATTATGCTAAAGGTCGGGGGATTACAGAGATGACAGCTTCCGTGCATGCTGGTAATGTGCCTGCCTGCCGCTTTTTTGAAAGTGCGGGTTTCGAGGCTCGTGAGCAATATCCTATGGTCATGGCCCAGGGTGATTCTTGGGTGAAGTATCATTCGATTGTCTATGTTAAAAAATTGGTCTAATTTTGTATTTTTTTGCCTGATTCTTGTTTTAGGCCTTATATCCCAAGCTGTGGCCTCTTCTATTAGTACCTCCATGGGAAGTCTGGTGTTTGATGCTAATGACAGGATTTTAGTTTTGGCTCCCCATCCCGATGATGAAGTCCTGGGCGCAGCCGGCGTCATTCAAAAAGCTGTGAGCATGCATCTTCCGGTGAAAATAATATTTTTTACTTATGGAGACAGTAACGAGTGGTCGTTTTTGTTATATCGCAAACACTTTGTGGTTATGCCAGGGGCGGTCAAGACGATGGGGCTGATTCGCAAAGATGAGGCCCTCGTGGCTGCGGGTATTTTAGGGGTGGATTCCAAAAACTTGATTTTTTTAGGTTATCCGGACTTTGGAACATTGAATATCTGGTATTCGCATTGGAATAATCGCCACGCTTATCACAGTATTTTGACCAGGGTTACCAAGGTTCCCTATCAGGGAGCATTCAGGCTAGGAGCTCCCTATAAGGGAGAAGAGATCGTTGTTGATTTACGTACGATTTTAAAAGACTTTAAACCCACAAAGATTTTTGTATCTCACCCTGCGGACCACAATGGAGACCATTTATCGTTATATTTATTTACACGTATTGCCTTATGGGACCAGAAGATGGAGAATTCCGTGGAGGTTTATCCTTATTTGATTCATTATTTGGGTTGGCCTTTACTTAAAGGTTTCAAACCAGATAAACTCTTGAGGCCTCCAGATGCTTTAAAAGGAACCATTCACTGGAAACAGTATTTGTTGAGTGAACAGGAATTCGATGTGAAGAAAGCCGCGCTGCAGGCCCACAAAAGCCAGTATACTTCTACTCCCAAGTATCTGTTGTCTTTTATCCACTATAATGAACTCTTTGGCGATTTCCCTGAGATTAAATTGCACATGAATGAAAACTCTTCCCTTTTTGTCGGGCAGCATAAAGTCCTATCGGCGGCTCAATTGCCTGAGGAGCTTAATTCCCGTGAAAAAACGGCATTTATCGGAGTGGAATGGGAATTTATTCGCTGGCAGGGGGAAGATTTAATTGTTTCTATTACCCTTTCCAAACCTCTGGCCCAGGATGTGGAAGCCTCTATTTATATTTTTGGTTATAATAAAGAAATACCATTCGGTCTCATGCCTAAAATTCGCGTACGTTTAGGAAATAATAGTTATACGGTCTATGATCAGGCCCATCGCATTGATCAGTCTTCCATTATTGTCAAAAGAACGTCCAATGAAATTGCCCTGGTCGTCCCTTTAAAACTGCTTAAGTTTCCAGATCGGATTTTAACCAGCGCCCGCACTTTTTTAGGCAACATCCCCTTGGACACTGCTTCTTGGATTGCCGTGAAGTTGGATGAATGATCTTTCCCGTTAAAATCTTGATCCTTCACTTAAGTTCAGGATCAACCCTGAAGAAGATGAAGGGTTGACAAATTGATTCATACAGTTTATACTTAGTTTGGTTAATAGTTAACTTACTTAACTACCTGTAGGGATGATTCCTGCTTGACGGCAGGCCCCGCCAATGGCGGGGCAGGCAGGATTAATCGCCCCTACGGAAAGAATGTATGCATATCAAAGACTTCAGTAAACGCATGATCGAATTGATGCCTCGGTGTATCCGCGGCTTCCATAGCTATGAGTCCAACTATCTTTCCAAAGGACACATTAGTTTGCCGCAGTTTTGGGCGCTGGAATATCTTTCCCGTAAGGGGCCTTTGTTGATGAGTGAAATGGCCTCTTTTCTTCATGTATCCCGTCCGGCGGCCACGGGACTTATTGACCGGCTCATCGCTCAAAAATTAGTTAGCCGCGGGACGCTCGAAGATGACCGCCGCAGTGTAAGGGTGGCCATTACCCCCAAAGGCAAAAAAATTGTTTCCAATATCTGGGAACAGAAACGCCGCAGTATGGAGAAAGTATACTCTAAACTATCCGCCCAGGATAGGCGTCGGCATTTGGAAATTTTAGAGAGGATTGTTAAAGCCATTTCCTCGCCGGCGTGCGTTTGGTTGACAGGATTGGTTTTAACAGTATCTTTTCTCAAGCCGGTTTACGCCGACGATCCGCTGATCCTTCGACCACGCTCAGGATCAGTCCTGAGTGAAATCGAAGGACTGACCCTGAAACAGTGTTATCATCTGGCGCTGAAACGTTCTGAAACGATCGCCATCGACAACCAAGTTATTAAGGAAGCTGAAGCACAGTTCTGGCAGTCGTTCAGTGGAGTTTTACCACAGGTCAATTATGCGATTTCACAAACAAAGCAGGACCGCGGCAGCGGCGACAACGCCGGGGGATCGCGTTATCGTAAATTTACTTTTAGCCAGCCTTTGTTCAGCGGGTTTAAAGAATATGCGGCCATTGCCGCTGCCAAGGCACGGCATAAGCAAAGAGAAAGCCAACTACAGCGCGCCAAACAGCTTCTTTTCACGGACGTCTCCGATGCTTTCTATTTTTTACAAAGTTACCAGGAGGATTTGCAAGCCATCGAGGATATTCGTAAGGCTTTGGCGGACAGGCTGGCTTTGCTCAAACAGCGTCAGAGTGTAGGCCGTTCACGAGAAAGCGAAGTGGCCAGCGCCAAGGCTTCTTTGTATAAAATAGAAGCGGATCAAGAAGGTGTACGCAGTCAATTGGAAGTGGCCCGCCAGCTTCTAGAATTTTTGATTGGTCAGCCGGTGGCCGCTATCCAAGATGAAGACCTGCCTAATGATTCCGTTTTAAGCATGGAAGAATTTGCTTCCCATGCAGACCATCGGCCCGATGTGGAGGCAGCCAAAGAGGCGGTGGTGGTGGCCCAAAAAGGTGTTACAGTAGCCCGAGCAGGATTCTTTCCGACCGTGAGCCTGAATGGGGATTCATGGAATCAAAGGACCGCTACGTCCAGTTCAGATGTGGATTGGGATATTACCCTTAACGTGAATGTCCCCATTTTTATCGGTACACAAACCATCGGTGCGGTTAAACAAGCTCAGGCGCAGGAAAAGGAAGCCGTTTTAAGTTTAAGCCGGACCAAGCGCAGTGCTGTGTTGGATATTCAAAATGCTTATACTAAATTTGTTCTCGATCAAAAGAGGGAAATGGCGCTCAAAAGGGCGGTTGATGCAGCTTACCGGAACTATTTTCTACAGGAAGTGGATTACAAAAATAGTCTGGTAAATAATCTGGATGTGTTACAGGCTTTGCAGGATTGGGAAAGTGAACGGCGTGATTATATTGCCGCTCAAAATGAAACCAAGAGATTCTATTGGAGTTTAAAAGTAGCTACCGGAGACATCGGCCATGACGCTTTCTGATCTGTCTATTCGAAGACCGGTTTTTGCCTGGATGTTTATGACGGCCCTGATTGTTTTTGGTCTTATCAGTTTTTTTAGTATGGGCGTCAGTCAGCTGCCTGACATCGAATTTCCGGTTATTTCCGTCAACATTACCTGGCAGGGGGCCGCGCCTGAGGTCATGGAATCCAATGTGGTGGATATTATTGAAGGTGCGGTCATGTCTGTGCAGGGCATTAAAAACGTGACTTCTTCAGTTCATGAAGGTTCAGCCACCATTACTATTGAATTAGAGTTGGGGCGTAACATTGATGTGGCGGTGCAGGAAGTGCAAGCCAAAATTTCTCAGGCCCAGCGGCTTCTCCCTAAGGACATAGACCCGCCGATTATCACCAAGGTGAATCCCGCCCAGCAGCCTATCATATGGTTTACTCTGCATGGAGAAAAAGCAGGAGCACGGCAGCTCATGGAATATGTGCAGGACCATCTGCAGGATAAGTTTGCCCCTGTTCATGGAGTAGGCCAAGTCGCTTTAGGTGGTTTTGTGGCCCCCAATCTACGTTTCTGGATGGATAGAGACAAACTCATAGCTAATGAATTGACCGTTGACGATGTTGTTAAAGCCATCGGCAATGAGCATGCGGAAATACCGGCAGGGCGTATTGAAACCCCGCTTCAAGAACAAAATGTGCGGGCCATGGGGGAGGCCAGAAGCGCCCAGGAGTTTGATAACATTGTGATTGCCCGCCGCAACGGCCGGCCAAACTATAAACCCATTTTTCTTAAAGACGTGGGATATGCTGAGGATGGATTGGATGATATTCGCCGTCTTTCCCGTAGTAATCAAACAACGGCCATTGGGCTTGGTATTCAAAAACAAATCGGTTCCAATGAAGTGGAAGTCATGCATGGAGTGCTTAAAAAATGGAAAGAAGTTCAAAAGCAATTGCCTAAGGGGCTTAATCTTGATTTGGTGATCAATCGCAGTAAATTTATTGAGGATTCTCTCAAAGAGCTTGACTTTACGCTTATTCTTTCTGCCCTGGTCACTTCTTTAGTCTGCTGGATTTTCTTAGGTTCCTGGACAGCCACCTTGAATATCCTGATGGCCATTCCTACGTCCATTATCGGCACTTTCATCGTCATCAAATTTTTAGGTTTTACGCTCAATACTTTTACTGTGTTGGGGCTGTCATTGGCTATCGGTATTGTGGTGGATGACTCAATCATGGTGCTGGAAAATATTGTCCGTCACCGTGAGCACAGGCTTGGCAGAGTCGAGGCAGCCCAGCAGGGCGCCAGGCAGATTACTTTTGCGGCGTTGGCAACCACCCTGGCCATTATTGCCATCTTCTTGCCGGTAGCGTTTATGTCTGGAATTATCGGCCAGTTTTTTTATCAGTTTGGGGTGACGATCGCAGTGGCTGTGGCCTTGTCTTTATTGGAGGCCTTGATGCTGACTCCCATGCGCTGTTCACAGTTTTTACGGGTGGGACAAAGAGTAAGTACTTTTGGCCGGATGGTGGATACCACTTTTCGCAGACTTGCTGACCTTTATCGCCGTATGCTCCCAAAAGCATTGGCCCACCGGTGGCTGGTTTTTATTGGTTCGGTTGTTATTTCTGCAGTCATGGCCTGGTATTTTGGAGGGCATTTACGTAAAGAATTTGTACCTCCGCAGGACCAAAGTATGTTTTTAGTCAGTCTTAAAACACCCGTAGGCTCTTCGATGGACTATACCAATGGAATTTTTAAAGAAGCAGAAAAATTTGTCATGAGCCGTCCGGAAACGAACCGCTATTTTGCGGCCGTCGGCGGTTTTCAGGGGGGGCTGGTTAACCAGGGGATTATTTTTGTCACATTCAAAGATCCCAAACATCGTCCCATCGACCCTATCAAGAAACACCGTCTGTCACAAACTGAATTGATGGCGGTGTTCCGTAAAGAACTTAATAAAATTCCTCATTTAAAAGCATTTATTCAGGATTTATCACTCAGCGGTTTTTCCGCTCAACGAGGGTTTCCCATTGAAATGACCATTCAGGGTCCTGATTGGGATACTCTATGGAAATATTCGGATAAAGTGCGCGAAGCGATGAGCAAAAGCAGTTTAATGGTAGATGTGGACACGGATTATCAAGAAGGAGCTTCCGAGGTGCGCGTGATCCCTGACCGTATGAAAGCGGCCGAGCACGGTGTTAGTATCGATAATATTAACAATACGGTGAACGCTCTGATCGGAACTTTAAAAGTATCTCAGTATACCCACAATGACAAACGTTATGATGTTAAAGTTCGTTTGATTCCAAGTCAGCGTACCAGACCAGAAGACATCCTCAATTTATGGGTATGGAATAACCGTGGGGAACTGGTGCAGTTAAAAGACCTGGTTACGATTGAAGAAAAGCCAACGGCTGTGACCATTACCCGTCGAGACCGTGAACGGGCGATCAACATTACGGGCAATATTGCACCGGGTCAATCACAGACGGATGCCATGGCTGAGGCGATGAGGACTGCTAAATCTATTTTACCTGAAAACTATCATGCGAAGTTTACCGGAAATTCTCAGGCTGCCGAAGAATCCAACAGGGGCGTTCTGTTTATTTTTCTTTTAGGGATCTTGGTGGCCTACATGGTTTTGGCCTCTCAGTTTAACAATTACGTGCATCCGGTCAGTATTTTGATGGCTTTACCCTTTAGTATTTCAGGCGCTTTGTTCGGCCTCTGGGCTTTTGGGCAGTCCTTAAACGTTTACAGTTTGATCGGCATAGTTCTTTTAATGGGTATCGTCAAGAAAAACTCCATTATGCTGGTCGATTTTACCAATCAAGTACGAGCCCAGGGCAGGACTGTTAGAGAAGCTTTATTGGAAGCCTGCCCGATTCGTCTTCGTCCAATACTTATGACCTCCTGTGCGACCATTGCCGCGGCCATTCCGCCAGCGTTGGCTATTGGCCCCGGGGCAGAGGTTCGAATCCCTATGTCCATTGCCGTGATCTGGGGCGTTATTCTTTCGACTTTATTTACTCTTTTTGTGGTCCCTTGTGTGTACAGCCTCCTGACCTTTTTTGATCGGCATAAACCTCCGCAAGTTCCGACCGTAGAACCCATTCCTGAAGAACTCATTGTTAAGCATTGATTTCAGAAGTCGTGTTGGTTTAGATGAAACAAAGTATCCACTTTTTCGGAGGAAGATCAGTGCCAGGTTGGCGCCTTTAGAGAAAGGCGACATCTGAAGGGGATGGGCGTCCTCAACTCAAGGCCGTTAATGGCGGGGCTGGCCACGTACAAAGCCTAAAGGGCTTCTACGGGGCTGGCACTAGAATGTAAAGCCTTGGCAGTGGAATCGGTTAGCCCGCGAACAGGTGGACAAAGGGGGACAGTTGAATTCAACTGTCCCCATTAGTATAAAAAGCTGTGACAGGCATCTTTCTTTATCTTTCCCGCATTAAAGCTGGTTTTCCGTATCCCCCAACAATCCCCCAAGAATCCCTTGCAATTCTCTCCCACCCCGCTACAATGACTTTGTTTTCCCCAATCGGAGCAGTTTTAAAAACAATTCCCCGAAGAGTATATTATTTCTTTAACAACTTTAACCCAGGTGGAGACCCCTATGAAAAAACAAGTTAGTGGGGAATTAGTAAGTGTGTTATCTGCAGAAATCATTCAGAGCAAGATTTATTTAATCCGTGGGTGCAAGGTCATGCTTGATAGGGATTTGGCAGAGCTTTATGGAGTGTCTACGGGACGATTAAAGGAACAAGTGCGGCGTAATCTCAAGCGCTTCCCATCGGATTTTATGTTCGAGCTAAGCTGGGATGAGGCGTCAAGGTTTGTTTCAAGATCGCAATTTGCGACCTTGAAGAAGGGGCAGAATATCAAATATTTGCCTTTCGCTTTTACCGAACAAGGGGTAGCCATGCTTTCCAGTGTACTTAATAGCAACCGGGCCATTGAAGTGAACATAGCCATTATGAGGGCGTTTGTGAAGCTCAGGGTCATTCTGGGAGCTAATAAGCAATTAGCTCATAAACTGGAAGAACTAGAAAAAAGAGTTGAAAAAAACGATAAAGAAATCGTGGCTATTTTTGAAGCCATCAGGCGCTTGATGTCCGACCCTCCCAAGGATGATGCCTATAAAAGAACCAAAATCGGTTTTATTGTAAATAAGGATTAGGCGTTCATATTGAATGGGCGGGGCGTCCTCAGAGCCGTTAATGGCGGGGGCTGGCCCGTACAAAGCCTAAAGGGCTTCTACGGGGCTGGCACTAGAATTTAAAGCCTTGGCAGTGGAATCGGTTAGCCCGCGAACAGGTGGACAAAGGGGGACAGTTGAATTCAACTGTCCCCATTAGGTAAATATTTAGCTCTTTAAGAGGATCGACGAGGTAAAAATTCTCTTGTCACCCCCGAATGTTTTAATCGGGGGTCCAGTAAATGGTATTTCTCGTCTGGATTCCCGATAAAAGCATTCGGGAATGACATAATTTCTCTCAATCAGCTAAACAAATACCCCATTAGTATTTCCCTTGACACCATACACAATCTAATATAATCTTATATAGCCGAAATATGAGGTGAATATGAGCCAAACATTTATACAGCGTTTAGAGAACCTGCCACCGGAAATCTGGTCTAAGGTCGCCCGGATTGATGGGTATAAGGGGCAGTGGATTTCCGGGGTCAAACTCAATTCCCAAATTCTTGGACGGCTCAAGAGGTCTGTCCTTGTTACGTCCACCGGTGCGTCAACACGTATTGAGGGGGCACGGCTGTCGGATGAGGACATTGAGAAAATGTTGCGGGGGATTTCAATCCAGAAGTTCGCTGACCGGGACAAGCAGGAGGTCAAGGGTTACTACGAACTTCTTGAAAATGTTTTTGACGGCGCCGAGAGTATTGGTTTTTCAGAAGGCGTTATTAAGTATTTCCACAAGGAGCTTCTTAAATATGTCCAGAAGGATAAGCTCCACAGGGGGGAATACAAGCACAGTGAGAATAAGGTTCTAATGGTTGATACCGCTGGCAAGTTGGTCGGCACCATTTTTGATACCACCCCTGCTTGGCAGACTCCCACAGCAATGCTTGAACTTATTGAGGCAACCAAGGCCGCTCTAAAAGAGAAACGGTTTCATCCACTTCTTATTATTGGTAATTTTATTGTAGAGTTCCTGCTTATCCATCCCTTTCAGGATGGTAACGGTCGGATTTCACGGGTGCTGACGAATCTTCTTTTGCTTCAGAATGGCTATGAATACACGCCGTATATTTCCTATGAGAAATTGGTCGAAGATAACAAGGAGAATTACTATTTTGCTTTACGCAAGAGCCAGAAGACAATGAGAACCAAGAAGCCGGACATTACGCCTTGGCTGGATTTTTTCCTGACTGTGATTGAGAAGCAGGCAGAAATGGCGATTGCATTGCTGTCAGCTGAGAATGTGGAGAAAATCCTATCACCCAAACAGATAGCGGTATGGGAATATCTTAAGGGGGTGGCTGAGGCTGCTGGGGGTGAGATTTCCAAGAACGTTAAGGTCGCTCGACCGACTGTGAATCAGGTTCTTGACCGGCTGCTTAAGCTAAAGAAAATTGAGCGCCTTGGTATGGGCAGAACGACAAGATACCGAAAGATTTAAAAAGTTGTGACAGGCGCAATTATGACTAAATCAAAGTTACAGCTTGAAATAGTCATAGATTATGGTATGCTTAATTCATGATAACAAGACAATCGAAGAATCAATTAAAAGAATACAGCAAAGAGTTTCCGGTAGTCTATGTGAATGGGCCCAGACAGTCAGGTAAAACGACTTTGGTAAAATTGATTTTTCCCAAAAAACCATATGTATTGTTAGAAGATTTAGACAAGAGAGAAGCTGCCACAATTGATCCTCGAGGATTTCTTGCCCAATACCCGGAAGGTGCCATATTTGATGAAATCCAGGAATGCCCCCAACTGCTTTCCTATATGTTAGGAATGGTCGATCATAGGAAGAAAAATGGAATGTTTATTCTAACGGGGAGTCAAAATATCTTCATGTTAGATAAAGTAAAGCAGTCCTTGGCAGGACGGATGGCCGTATTAGATTTGTTGCCATTAAGCCTTAGTGAATTAAAGTTAAAAATTCAAGATTTAAACGTAGACGAGATTATTTATCGGGGCGGTTATCCAAAGATTTGGAATGAGAAGGTTAATCCATCGTTACAAATGGCTCAATATGTTAAAACATACATTGAAAGGGACGTGAGAGAGATTGTTAATGTACGTAACCTGTCATTATTTAGAAAATTTATGATTTTATGTGCTGGTAGAGCGGGACAATTAATCAATAAATCAAGTATATGTAATGATATGGGAGTATCGGATATGACAGTACAAGAATGGCTTTCTGTGTTAGAAGCAAGCAATTTGATTTTTATGCTTCAACCGTATTATGAAAACTTGAATAAAAGAGTATTAAAGACCCCTAAATTATATTTTGTTGATACGGCATTAATTTGTTATTTGTTAGGTATTCATAATGCAGACCAAATTCATAGTCATCCATTATATGGAAATTTATTTGAAAATTTAATTGTCAGTGAATTTATGAAGCAAAATATATTCAACCCAGCACATATGAATAATTTGTACTTTTTTAGGGATAAAGAGGGCAATGAGGTTGATGTCATCAAAGAAGTAGGGAAGAAAATACATCTTATAGAAATAAAAGCAGGGGCTACATTTAACTATGATTGGTTAAAGGGGCTTACGTATTTAGAAACAATAGCTAAAGAGAGAATCCAAACTCAAAATGTTATCTATGCGGGGGAAGATTCTTTTGAAACTAAAAATACACATGTTTGTTCGTATAAATCTTTAGCAAAGTTATTTAGGAATTTGATGGATTAATTTGCTATCAATTAGGGTTGAAGGTTAAATGGATCGTTACCTTGTTTTTGGTTGTGCAGGATTGCGGGCCCTCGCCATCAGTCTTTCCAGCATTATGCTGGCCCTTTACTTATCTTCTCTTGATTTCTCTGTTAGCCAGATTGCCGTGGTCATTTCTTTAGGCTTGGCCGGCTGCGCCTTAGGAACCCTGTTAGCTTCTTTTTGTGCCGATCATTTCGGCCGCCGCAAGACATTGGCTCTGGTGGGTATTCTGATGGCTTTGGGCGGGGTAACGTTCGTCTTTGTCCAACAACATTTGATCATTTGCCTGGCAGCACTGGTCGGTATGATCAATGGCATGGGCCGCGACCGCGGCATGGGCCTGACGGTGGAGCAGGCCATCATCCCTCAAATTACCGATGATAAAAATCGTACCCAGACCTTTGCCTGGTATAATGTCACTATCGATATCTGCCATGCCGTGGGCGCTTTGCTGGCGTTTTTACCGGCGTTCTTACGTTTCCATCTGTCTTTATCGGCGGTTCATTCCTATCAATGGACATGGGGTTTATACACCCTTTTATCCCTGGCTAGCGTGATTCTGGCTTTCAATTTATCAGAAGGCGTGGAGATCAACCCCGCTTCTTGCCCCGCCCAAAGGCGGGGCAGCGGGGCCAAAGCCGGGCGTTTATCTGCTGAATCTAAAGGTAAAGTATTTCGTTTGGCAGCCCTTTCGGGTCTGGACAGTTTGGGCGGCGGTTTTCTGACCAATGCCCTCATCAGCTTCTGGTTTTTTAAACGCTTCGGCGTGGATGAAAGCTTTCTGGCGCCTTTGTTTTTCTTTGCCCGCTTGGCCAATAGTTTTTCTCACTTGGCCTCGGCCTGGATCGCCCGGCGGATTGGCCTGGTCAACACCATGGTTTTTACCCATTTGCCTTCCAGTCTTTTGCTCATGAGTGTGCCGTTCATGCCTAATTTATGGATTGCCAGCCTCTTTTTTATGATGCGCGAAAGCTTAGTGGAAATGGATGTACCTGCGCGCCAATCTTATATCATGGCCATTGTCAAACAGCAGGAAAGGACCGTGGCCGCGGGGATTACCAATTTGACGCGTTCGGTGTCCTGGGCGATTTCTCCTATGCTGGCGGCCCCCTTGATGGGAGTTTTAACCCTTTCAGCCCCCTTGTTTATCGGGCCAGGCCTTAAAATTGTTTATGATCTTGGCCTGTATTTTTCCTTCCGCCACATCAAAGCGCCGGAAGAGGTGAAGAAACAGGATGACGGGTATTAGCTTATGGCCAAATTAAAATTAGATCTCCATGGCCTTTTTAGCGATGGACGGGCCATTGAATCGGAATTAAACCGGATTATTCAAGAGGCTTTGGACAAGAGAATTTCTTTGGTAGAAATTATTCCTGGCAAAGGCAGCGGACAGCTCAAGAAAAGCGTTGTACGTTTCTTGGAACAAAAGCATATTAAAAATTTGTACCATCGCTTGGAAAAAGATGATAAGAATTTCGGGCGTCTTTTGATCCATTTTAGATTCCCCTCATAATTTTCCTTGTCATTTTTTTATCCAAAGATATACTAATTTAAAATTATGAAAGGAGCTCAAGTGTCTGATCATCAACCAAAGGTTTCACCTCTTTTACGACCCCGTATCCTAGGGATCATTCTATCGCTGGTTATGATGGGTTTAACCGTTTATGTTTTAAAACTGCAAAATGATAATTTTCAGATTTTAAGCCAGTCCAGCGACCTATCCATGGGTTCAGGAGACTCTCAGGCTTCTAATTATCGTTTCTACGTCAAGAAATATAAAGATACCAAAACCCAGTTAGAAGAAACCACCCGTAAACTGGAAGCTGTCACAGCGCAGTTAGATGAGGTGACGGCCCAGCTGGCAATGACTAAAACGATGCTGACGGAAACTCAAACCATGCTGGCCCAAGCCCAATCTGAAAATAGTAAATTCAAGCAAGATCTGCAGAACTTAGCCAGCAGCGAGAACGTCCAAAATGTATCGGAATTAAAAGCCAGTATTGCTGATTTGAAAGCTAAGAATATCCAGACGAGCAATGAATTAAATGAGTTAAAAACGAACTTACGTGCCTTTGAAGCTGATTTTTCTACCATGGCAGAGGGCAAGTCTTTAATTACTCTTTTCCGGGATAAAATCAAATTGGTCAAAATTCGCATGCGTTATTTGGAACAACAGGCCTACTTTGCCAGGATGGCGGCGCAGAAAGAACGTGATCGTATGGCTTGGCTTAACGGTAACAATGGCTTTGTGATTCGTGAAGCATCGCAAAAGACAAAAGCGGTAAAGAAAAATTTTTCAATCGACGTCAAATTGGTTCCATAATCGCCCCTTAAGCCATAGAAATCCTAAAAGGAAGGGAATAAGGCATGTCTTTAGAAGATAAAATTGCACAGGACTATGTGTTGGCCATGAAGCAACGGGATACCTCTCGTTCCTCTACTTTAAGTTTTTTGCGGGCCCAGATTAAAAATGTGAAAATCGATCAACGTCTGGAAATGCTTTCCGATGCAGAGGTGATCGCTGTTATCAAAAAGCAGGTTAAACAAAGACAGGATTCCATTACCCAATTTAAAGCAGGCCATCGCATGGATTTGGCCCAAAAGGAAGAACAAGAGCTGGCGGTTTTACAAAGTTACCTGCCCGCCCCGACGGTACCGTCGGGGCCCGCCCAGGCCTCAAACGCA
Organism: Candidatus Omnitrophota bacterium; assembly: GCA_023247575.1. Taxonomy (GTDB): domain Bacteria; phylum Omnitrophota; class Gorgyraeia; order Zapsychrales; family Fredricksoniimonadaceae; genus JACQCF01. The sequence continues at coordinate 26,165 of JAHFGE010000007.1, forward strand.
CTCGTTATCGCAGCCATTGAAGAAGCGATCAAATCGACCGCTGCCACCTCCATGAAGGACATGGGCAAAGTGATGAAAGAAGTCCTGGCGAAACTGCAGGGCGCGGCCGACAATCAGGTGGTGGGCCCTTTGGTGAAAGAGCGCCTGTCCAAAATGTCATGAGAAGAGTTTTCGTACGATTTTTTCTGATTTTAGGGATGACGATGGCTATTGCAGCTGTCGGGTTTACCTTTTGGCTGCGGGATCGCTACGTGGTTCCTATTTTGGTTTACCATCATATCGGCACACCATCCAATAATTTTTTTATTTTACTCACCGTGAGTAAAGAATCATTTGAATATCAGATGGCGTTTCTGCGAAGAAAGGGGTTCCATGCCATTTCTTTTGATCGTTTAATCAAGGGGATTCAACGGGGGCAGACGTTTGCCCGCAATACGGTGGTGGTTCAATTCGACGATGGTTATCTGGATAATTACACCAATGCTCTTCCCATTCTTAAGAAATATGAAATTCCGGCTACGATTTTTTTGGTTTCCGATTTGATTGGCCATGCCAAGGGTTTTGTCAACTGGGACCAGGTAAAGGAAATGGAGGCCCATGGTTTTATCATAGGCGCTCACACACGCCGCCACTCCTATTTACCTCATCTAACTTTAGAACAGGCCCGGGATGAGATTGCCGGCAGCAAAAAAATCATTGAAGAGCATTTAGGGCATTCCATTGACTTTTTTTGTTACCCTTCCGGAGGTTATACGATCGAGGTGAAACATCTGGCCAAAGAGGCGGGATTTAAAGCTGCTGTCACCACCAATCGTGGAAAAGACAGGTATAACTTTGATTTGTTTGCGCTCAAGCGTATCCGTATGAATAATGACGATCATCGTTTCGGGGGGATTATTTTATGGTTTAAACTGTCTGGTTACTATAATTTGTTCCGCCAAATCAGATATGATCATCAATCCACAAGTTTTGAGTTTAAATCATGAATTCAGAGTATCATTTGAACGACGATGGTGCTTTTATTATTGAAGATTATCAGCACAAAAAAGTTTTTTCTAATTTCTTTCCTGGAGTGGCCGGCTTGTGGGGTATCCCGATATGGGTCTTCTATATTAACCGGGGGCAGGCCATCAGCTGTTTTGGTATCGAATCTAAAGATAAAGCCATTCTGGAGTTCCAACCAGCCAACCGCGCCTATCGACTCACTTCCATTCAGGGTTTTCGGACCTTTTTCAAAATTGTTGACGGTAAAAAACAAAAATACTACGAGCCATTTTCGAATAGTCTTGACTGCCCCTATAAGGTGCGCCAGCGCATGGTCATTCAAAGTCATGATTTGACTATTGAAGAGGTCAATACCACTTTAGGCTTAAAAATGTCTGTCCATTATTTCACCCTGCCTCAAGAGCCTTATGCCGCTTTAATCCGTCGGGTCAGTTTAGAAAATATGTCCCATAAAACCATTCATGCAGAGTGTGTGGATGGGTTA
>JAHFGE010000050.1 GCA_023247575.1 Candidatus Omnitrophota bacterium
AAAGGGTCCCCCGGCCCTTTCGTGACACGAGCAAGATTAAATTTGGATGTATCTACACTGCGCGGGATGATGCGTATATGGTGGGATGGTACGCCAAAATCCTGCACCATGTATTGGCCAATGACCTCGCTAATGGCAATGACAAGCTTCCCCCAACCCATCACATGGCTAAAAAAATGGCGAGAATAATACCCATGACAAGTGGTGATAAAAATAGCAGGTGTCCGACGGCAAGCTAAGAAGGCCACCCAAGCGGGAACCCGCGAGCGGGCATGAACAACGTCAATCTTCTCCTTTTCAATGATCTTGACTAAATCTTTAGCCGCTTTAAGCATCAAGAAAAAATTTTTTTTATTAACGGGCAAGGTATAGTGGAAGGAGCCGCTTTTTTCTAAATCCGCCACCAGGCTTCCCCCGGCCGAGACCACCACTGACTTGTGCCCACGACCTACTAAATATTTGGCCAAATCCACTGTGCCGGTCTCGACGCCACCGACATTAAGTTCTGGAAGAATTTGCAAAATGTTCATTACACCATTTCCTCCATCGCTTTTAAAATCTTGGTTTGGTCATCGATCGTTTTGACAGAAATTTTCTGGCGCAAAACCTGGTCAATGGAAGCAGAAATGTCTTTGATAGAGGAAGCCAACAGATACCCTTCTTGGCTTAAATTCAAAACAAAACGGTCATATTTGTTGGCAGGGTGATCGTTATACCCTGCGGGCGAAAAGACGATGGTCTTTTTACCAGAAGAAACTGCCTCGGAAATCATAGAAATACTTTCCCCTGAAACAATTAAAAGATCGCCTAAGGCCAAAATCCCCCCTACCGCTTCAGGAATATTGGAGTCATTGGCTATAACCAACAAGGCGCATCGTTGAAAATTACGTAGTTCTTTGATGATCATTTCATCCACTCTCTTCGGTGTCCGGCGAGAAGTGGTCAGCAAAATGTCCATGTTAAAATGCATCGCTGCTTCTTTAAGCTGATGAATCAACCAATGGATTTGATGAACCTCATAAGCCACTCCCTTGGTGTTGCCTCCTAATAAAACACCCATTTTGGGACGGACATTGCCTTTCAAATGCGAGAAACGTCCCAATAACTTTCCCCTTTGTTGTTCTAAATATTCAGGGGTAATCAAATTTAAAGCCGTCTTAGTCAAAACGACTCGTCCCTCAGGAAAATGCCGGGTTACATCGTGCTCAGGAAGGACCACAAGGGAAAAGCATTTTTCATTAAGAGGGCGAGGTTTTAAAATGTGAATGGATTGAGTGCCGCAAAAACGCGAGAGAATAAAATTAACACCTGCGGTTCGTGACCCGCAGGAAATAATATAATCGGGCTTTATGGTCAGCAAATCCTGATAGCACTTCGGCTTCAAACAAATCTTTAAGATGGCCTCCCGTCTTAAAAAAAATAAATATCCGGCCGCAAAACAGTAAAGAGACAATATTTTCTGGTGCCACGGACTCCTAAATTTAATGGCCACAATCTTAAGGCGCATGTGTTTACCAGCATTTTGCAGAGCTGTCTGTAAAATATTAGCCAGGGTTTGAGATTGACGCAGATGACCTGTTTTACCGTCGTCGAAAATCAAGGTATCGGCCTGGTTAGTATACTTATAGACCTTATAAAACCACATATATTCCGACGGATTTTTACGCAAAAGCTCTTCGAAAAACTGTACTGCTTTCTGGGCGTTGATCTTGACATCTCCTTCCATATCCTGACTGGTTTGCAAATCCAAGGGTGGAAAAACAGTGAATATATGTTTGCCATTAGCCTGGCGCTCAATCCATACCGGGCAAATAGGGACCTGATACTTTAACCCTAAGCGAATCGCTCCCGTTGAGATGGAAGCAGTCTTACCTAAAAATTCTATTGGAATCCCGTCTTTGCCCCCCTGGTCTAACACCAGGGAAACGATCTCATTGGCCTGCAAAGCACGGATAATCTCGCGAGTGGCCGAGCCGGAAGGAATCACCTTAGCCCCTGCCAGACGACGGTAATCATTGAGAAGCTCATTTAATTGAGGGGCTTTCGCTTGATCATTGGCCACAATATTGTAGGGATAATCGCACATGCTGCCCACCAGGCTGCCCAGTTCCCAACTGCCTGAATGGACAGCCAAAAAGATACATCCTTTGCCTGCACTTAAAGCCTGGGCGATGTTTTCCCGCCCCTGTATTGTCTTTTCAAACCCTGCCTTTTTGATCTTGGGAAGACACAGCAAATCTAAAACACTGCAGGAAAAATTCATAAAAACATTTTTGGTCAGGCTGCGGATTTCTTCGGGAGATTTCGTGGCCCCGAAAGCCACCTTTAAATTGGACTCGACCAAGGCCCTTTTCTTCGCCAATAGATAGTAGCCCAAAAGTCCAAGGGATCGCCCCTGATAGAACCTCAAAGGTTCAGGCAACAGGCAAACACAGGCGCCGAAAAATTTAACGGCTTTGCAAACTAATGATTCGGTCAATGAGTTCATTTCGGCCTTCGAGAATCTGCAGGTCAATGTCCAGACTAAAAACGGCCAAACCCTGCAGCACATTCTTAAAAAGGTTTATTTTAACGGCGTCTTTATGCGTCGTCACCAGGATATTAATATTTTCTGACCTGGCTTGATTGGCAATGATCTTTAAATCATGCTCGCTGTAAATGTGATGATCCATAAAGGTAAAATGCTTAAACACCTGTAGTCCCAACTTCTGTAAGGTGTGCTCAAAAAAGGCTGGATCAGCAATCGCACAAAAAACGATCACCTTTTTGTTGTGAAGATAACTCAAATGATAAGTTGTACCGGTCAAAACATCCCGAAAATGTATTGGTGCATGACGGGAATGAACGATTAAGGCCTTAGGGTTCATGGTATGTAATTGGCTGCAGAGTTCTTGGGTGGTGGCCACCTCATCCGTTTTAGTTAACACAAAAATGTCCGCTCTGCCTAAAGCCGCAGGCTTTTCCCGTAAAATCCCTCGGGGGATTAAATGACCATTACCGAAAGGATTGGCCGCATCGATAGTGACAATATCCACATCTCTTTTGAGCGGCCAATGCTGAAAAGCATCGTCAGCTAAGAACACATCCACCATTTCACTGGCCATGGCCTGCTGGATACTTTGTCGGCGATTGGCCCCGCTCATAATGAGCACTTGAGGCAACAGCTCCTTGAACATTTTGGCTTCATCATTAAAGCTGCCAAGAAAGCCATCGGCCCCATAGCCGCGGCTTAGCACCACAGGCTTGAGTCCTTTAGCAATGAGAATCTTAGCCAGACTTATGACTAAAGGAGTTTTACCCACGCCACCGGTCGTGATATTGCCCACACTGACCACCGGCTTAGGGGCTCGATAGCTTGGCAAAATACGACAGTGGTACAAGCCGCGTGTAATATCGACGATGACGCAATAGCCTAATGACAAAACCCATAGAAGCGCCTGGATAACTTTATCCAGCCATCCTCGGCGAGAATCGGTCATCAGCTGGTAAAAATATTTTTTCATGTCAACCATTTTTCCATCGCCTGCAAGGTGCGGGCCCCTGCTCCCTGATTGGCTTTGACAACGCCTAAGGCTTTTTGGCCCAATTGCTCCCTTAAAAGGGCATTGCCCATTAAACGATTGACTTCGGTTTCAAATTCGTGCACATTTTTGACCTGCACAATGGCGCCTTGATTTTTAAAAAGTGCGGTAATGTCTTGGAAATTTTGCATCAGAGGGCCCACGATAATAGGCTTGGCATAAAAGGCCGGCTCAATGATATTGTGCCCGCCGCCCACGCAAAAGCTTTTACCCACAAATACTAAGGAGGCCTGGGCATAAAACCAGCGCAACTGACCAATGGTATCGACGACCGTCACAAAACTTGTCAACCCTCGCGAGGCTACCAAACGTTTGATCTGACTGCTCCGCTCGACATGCCGGGGTGCAATCACCAAATTCCAGCCGTCTTTATGCTTGGCAAACACATCCAAGACAATTTCCTCTTCTCCAGGATGTGTGCTGCCCGCCACCCAGAGCAATTTGTCATCCCCGTCCCGCCTTGGCGGGATTATCGGGGATCTAGTACTTGCAACCTCTAGATTCCCGCTTAAAGTCACCGCCTTTGGCGGGATCCCGTCCGTAGGCGGGACATGCGGGAATGACATAGGTGGCAAATCATCAAATTTAATATTACCCACGGTCATAACCTTCTCTGGAGGCGCCCCTAACTCGATGATACGCTGGGCATCTTTAGCGCTTTGCATACAAAATAAAGAAACCTTCTCTAAGATACTTTTAAGCAAAAATTTGATCGCCTTATACCGTCTATAAGAAACATCGGAGATGCGGCCGTTGACCATCACAATAGGAACCTTTTGCTGCCAAAGATGGCCAAACAAATGAGGCCAGATTTCCGTCTCAGCCACGATATAAATCCTGGGGTTAATGAGACGCACGAAACTGGCCGTCACTCTCCTCAAATCCACCGGTGAGGGCATCACAATGGCCTCCTGGCCTAATTGCTCTTTCGCCAATTGATAACCGGTTTTGGTGGTCGTGGTAACGACAATGGGGTTGACCCTCAAGCGGATTTTGAGGCTGGCCACCAGTGGCATAATAGCCATGACTTCGCCCACACTTACGGCATGGATCCATAGACTCCTGTGTTTCGAGGCTGACGCCAGGCGCTGTTTAAGTTTCGAGGAGAAAAAACCTAAACGAATTTCGTAACCCTTATACCAGCGGCCAGAAAGCACAAGATAAGGCCAATAGATGAGGGCATATATAAAAAATATAAAGTCAAGAAACACGGGGGGTATTATATACTCAATATCGTCGGCGGGCTAGCGGAAAAACTGGAAGATCTCAAACAGAGAGTATAACGTTTTTCATTTTAACCTCCTGGCTATCCCCTTTTGGGGGTGATGAAGATAATCAGTTCACTCTTACTGCTCCTATTGGCCGCATACTGGAACAACTTTCCCAACACCGGAATTTTAGAAATCACGGGCACGGATTGTTTGTCTTTTTGGCTGTAAGAAGTCATTAACCCTCCAATGGCCACGGTCTCACCTTCCTTAACTTTTACGAGAGTATTGATGGACTTGGTGGTTGTCTGTGGGGCTTCGATGGTGGTATTACCGGAGGTGATGGAGCGGATGTTATCGATGGTGGTGACAACCGGTGCCACGGAGAGGTAAATTTGATCGCCTACAATGTTGCCCAAAAGGCGCATGGTGACGCCCTGCTGAACCTGGGACGTGGATACGGAAGAAATGGTCCCTGTTTGGGTGACTTCGAAAGTGGTGTGGTCGATAAAGCTTTGAGTAGAGCCGACCTGAATGACGGCAATTTGATTATTAAGAAACCTCACCTTGGGCTGGGACACAATGTCCACATGGCCTTGCTTGGATAAGGCGTCGATGACGAATTTAATGCACTTTTCACTGATTGCTGAACCTGACTTGGGTCCTTGCCCTGTAAGTGTTAACAGCGGCCCGCTGGTGAAATTCTCGGAAACAAAATTGGTAGCCAAATTTAGACTATTTAAAATTTTAAGATTCTTGACTAAAGTATTCCAATCAATACCAAAACGGTTCTCATCATTTAAGGAAACCTCCACCACTTTAACGTCTACTTCAATCTGTTGGGAAACCCGACGATTAAGATCCTCAAAATACTGGCTTATCCGCTGGTGACTTAAAGGAGTATCAGTAACAATGACAACCCCGGCTGGTTTATTGATAGAGAACTTACCTTGGGAAGAAATTAAACTATTAAGATTTTCCCGTATATCATCCCAGAAAGAAATATTAGAGGATTTGTTGGAAACTAAAATTTTAGTACCCAATTTGATCTGTTGACCTGTATTGGCATTATTGGAAGTTGCACTTAAAGTCGTACCGTTAGAATTGTTTAATGATTCTACCGATGATTCATTGCTGGTTAGGTCATCGAAATTTTGTATAACCGGCGGTAAAACCACCCGATAAACCCGTGTTTCCATAGCCAATATAATTAAGTCGCTATCTTTAACTTGAAAACCGTAACTTAATGGAAATAACACCGTATTTAAGGCCCTGGCTACTGTCGTGTCCGTCAGATCGACCGATATTTTTTTGTCTTCAACGCCTGGGCCTAAAATCACATGACAGCCTGCTACCTGGGCCAAAGGTTTCAAAATTTCGCTTAAAAACAGATCCTCACCCTTAAGTGTTATTTTCTTCAAAAATTCTCTTGGTAGGGGAATCTCTTCTTCTCTAAAAATTTCAGTATCCTTTTTAACCGCCTCTGGTAAAACTTTCGCTGGTGGTGAGTTATTCTTCTGATTGTTCCATTCCTGCTGGATAATCTTGGCTTTCTCCTCGTTGCTCAACATTTTCTGTGGGGCCCCCCACGCTTTTGGGCAAAGGAGTAAGGTTAGAAACATCCATACGCATATAAGAGATCGCATTATCATTATGACTCTCCTGTGTTTGTATCGGATAGCCTTCCGACATGGTCCACTCTCCAGGTTTAATAATTACAAGTTCGTTGTGCTCTGGGATCATGACCCCATTGGTTAAGTGTGCAGGGACTCTCACTTCCTGTACTATGGGTGCCACCCAGTGATAGTAGGGAAATTTACCGCCTTCAAACTGATCCGCAATTTGTCTAATTTGTTCCTGTACCCCCTGTCGATAACCTTGTTCATAGATATTCTTATTATGGCCAGAGGTCGTTGAACATCCAGTTAGCAATACCATGATAAAAATTAAATATTTAAGAAAGGCCATAGGGGTGCTCCTTCACACAAAGATGAATTGCTTGGATGAGATTGCCGTTGCATTCATTAGCCTTCGCATAAAGATATTCATTATTGCGCGGTTCGGAATTAGCAGCCCAATACAAAAATGGGTCAGGGATAAGGCGTATAATTCCGGTACAAGATTCGGTTATCACAAAAGCTTCTGAATATTTTCCTTTCACGGTCTCAATGGTTTTTAGAGCTTCCAGAATTCCTGTTGGCAAAGACAAGCGGTCTTTTAACAAATCAATTAAACTGGATTCCTGTTTAAGGAAGATCTTATTAGAAGCATTAGCAACAATGGCCAAGCCGGTTTCATGGCGGGTTAAATCAGCCAGTTCCTGAGTGATCGCCACTACAGAACAGCGATATTTACGAAAAGTTTTGAAGGCGTTGGTAATAAAATCGGCGGTGTTTTTGACTTTCAACAATGACCAAGCTTCATCAATCAACAAATATTTACGTTTAGGTTTCATATCTGGTGATGAGACAAAAGCGGTCATAAAAAACATTAAATTAAGCAAAACAGCTAGTTGTAGATCAGGATAAGTGCTTAAATTGGCAAGTTCAAAGACGGTAAATCGCCCGTTAATTTTAAATTCGTTGGCCCCGTCAAAAAATCCGCCGTAAGGGCCTCGTTGAGTAAAGGGCGTTAAACGTAAAGCTAAAGTCGGACCCATAACTGAATTAATGCCAAAGGTTTCATTAAATTGATTGTCATTAAGAACAGATACCACCCCTGAAAGAGTTATTTCCTGTTGTGGTTTCCTTTGTTCATAAGCCCTTAAGACCGCTTTCTGCAATAACCCTTCTTCCTCCCGGCTTAGACGATCACGCTCATCGCCGCCGGAGGCCATTTGCGATAATAAAGACATCAAAAATGATAAATTTTCAGGTGTGGGTTCATGAATAAAAGGATTGATTCTCACAGGCGTATTAAGATTGAAACTGATATATTGCCCATCCAGAATTGAACTTAATTTTTTATAGGAATCCCCTTTATCCAAAACAAAGAAATGAGATCCCAGACGGTCATTTTGCAAAATGAAATCATTCATAAAAAAACTTTTTCCTGCGCCGGAAGCACCTATGACCACCCCATGCGGATTGATATTAGAATCAAAAAAATCTAAAAATACGATTTCACCTCGGCGGTTTAAGTAAAGTTGAGTGGGTGTCTTGGTCCCCTTTAATGAGCCATAAAGTGGCAGCATATCAGCGGCATTGGAAGCCATAAGCCTTTTGGCCCGACGAATGAATCTTTCATAATAAGGGTCAAAATTTAAAGGAAGACAGGTCAAGAAAAGTGAAGCCCCAATGAGTTCTTCTTTGACCCCTTCGCAATTAAGACGGTTAAGGATATTCATAATCTGGCCAGCATATTCCTCTACCCTTTCTTCCTGGCTCTCTCTAATGATAAAATGAACCCGGGCATGAATGATTTTTTGACCACTTTTAAATAAATCAGTTAAAGTTTCATCCAGCTCTTTCTTTTTCTCAATAGCCTCCACACTCTTGTCTCCCAGCCAGTTATCCTGGTGCATGAAGGCAAAGCTTTTTTGCATATGCAAATGATCCATGGCTGCTTGTAAAGGTGGTACGGTAAAATTAATCACCATCATGAAGTCCGATGCTACATCCAAAAGGCAAAAGCGGGTGCCCTGGTATAACTCACGGCTGAACATTCCGGATATCGTCTCAGAAGGCAGCTCTTTTAGACTAACGATGCGTGTATGATAACCTTCCAAAATAAACCCATAAGGAGTGGTGGACGGTACATTGTAAAGGACCTGCTCACGCAAAATGGCTTTCTGATCAATCTTAATTTGAGGAATGTGCTGTGAACGTTTGGGATTAAGAAGCTGATAAAGCCACAACATAAGTTTTTGATCATCAATGATCTGATAATCAATGCCAGCTGCCTGTAAAACACCTTCGATTAAACCGCTATATTTGATTAACTCTTGCCGATGATCAATGATTTGATCTATTGTCTGCTGTTCGGCCTCCTCTTTGCCTTGGACCACACCTAAAGCTTTCTGCCAAAAGGATGAATAAAACCACTCAGGAAAAAACCTCAAAGTCAAAAAGGCGTCTATGTTCTTAGATGAAAATTTATTAGTTTTGGAATTAAAAAATCCCTCCAAAGATTCTTTAATATGCTCCGTCTTGCCCTTGGCAAAAATACTTGGGCCTTGATACCCCTCCCGAAAATTTTCATAAACTTGTAACTTTTCCTGAATCTGGTTGGAACAACACAGAATAATCTGGCAGGCTAGCTTTTCTGTTGGTATGCGATTCAATAAATTTTCTATATGCGAAGATAAGCTTAAAAAATAATCCTGTTCCTTTCCTTCTGTCTCGTACAGGCTGATTTTCCACACCCTTCCTAAACTGCCGTCAGCAAGAAGAAAAGTTTGATTGCTGTATTCGATAAATGGCAGCAGATCAACCAAACTGTAGCCTTCTTCAAATATCTTCTCCATCTGTTGAGTTGTAATTGCCATAGTCTTTCTTTTCCTTTCTTAGTTCTGGTGTTTTAGCAGAGCTAGTAGCCAAAGGGACAACAATAGGTAATCGGGCATCAATTTTTTTTTCATCGATAAACCAAGTAGGAGGTTGAATCATGACATAACTCCAGTGGCCAGCAATCATAACATCAGCATCTTCTTCGGATTTATGATCAGGAATCCACACCTTACGTACCACCGGTTCATTCATCACAGGAATATAAGGTTTTACGTATCCGAATGTTTTTTGCTCTTTAAGATTATTCTCTATAAATTTAGCCATATCTTTTTGAGCGTCCCCTGTGCTTTGGGCATAAATATCCATCATCGTCATTGGCTGTACCCTCTTTTGGGCAACCGCCTTATGCCAGGCGCAGCCATTAATCCATATAATGCCCATGAGTAAAATTGCTTTTAGCCAAACCATTAATGGTCACTCCCTTTTGAACAATGAAAAACACCTTAGCTCCATTGTTAATATGTACCGCTGGAACCAAATTCTCAGCCTGTTTGCCATAAAAGTCTGCTAACTTGCCGGCACTTTGAGCCACCCCAGAAAATAAAGCATTCTTGCCAGGACTTCCCGTCACATCTTTGCTGGTGTCCCCCTGTAAAGTTTTATGGGTGGTAACTTGGGCATCCGCAATCGCCTGGGCCCCACCAGAGACGAATCCTCCCAAAAAACTAAGTGCCAATTGGCGTCCGCTGTTATACACCACCTGACCTTTAATTCCTAATTCACCGGATTCATCA
>JAHFGE010000146.1 GCA_023247575.1 Candidatus Omnitrophota bacterium
TTCTTGCAAAATATGAATAAATAAGGTAATATATCGCCTTCAAAAAAATATCATAACATGAAGGAGAGACACAAATGAAAGCGGAGATTCATCCTGCTTATGAAGAGACAACCATCACTTGTGCTTGCGGAAATGTGATTCACACACGGGCCACCAAGAAAAATATCCGTGTGGAAATCTGCTCCCAGTGCCATCCTTTCTTTACTGGTGCCAAGAAGTTCGTTGACACTGCCGGCCGCATCGAACGCTTCAAAAAACGGTATGCTAAAGGCAAATGACCAAGTCAAATTAGACAAGGCCCATCAACGTTACCTCGAACTCGAAAAACTCTTAAGCGACGAAAAGATTGTTTCCGATCAAAGCCAGTATGGTAAGTTAGCTAAAGAGTTTGCCGACTTAAAAGGGTTAGTTGAGCTCTATCAACACTATCAGAAGGTCTCTTCCCAGGTCAGTGAGCTGCAACAAATCCTTAAAGGCAAGGTCGAAGCTGATTTAAAGGAATTGGCCCAATCCGAGCTAGCTGATTTACAACCCCGCCTGGCGGAGTATACTAAAGTTTTAGCCGATCATTTAGACATTTCCAAAAACGAGCCTGATAAAGACATTATCATTGAAATTCGTGCCGGCACTGGTGGCTTGGAAGCCAGTTTATTTGCTGGTGATCTTTATCGTATGTACACCAAATACGCCGATACAAAGGGGTGGAGATTGGAATTAATGTCTTATTCCCAAACGGAAGCGGGTGGCATCAAGGAGGTGGTGTTTTCTCTAAACGGCAAGGGATGTTCCAAACGTTTAAAGTGGGAAAGCGGCATCCATCGTGTACAACGTGTACCTACCACAGAAGCCTCGGGCCGTATTCATACTTCAGCGGTGACTGTGGCGGTTTTGTTTGAGCCCGAAGAAATTGAGTTAGCAATTCAGCCCAAAGATTTAAAGATTGATGTTTATCGCTCTTCGGGTCCTGGTGGGCAAAGTGTTAACACTACCGATTCTGCCGTGCGCATTACTCATTTACCTTCCGGCATAGTGGTGGTTTGCCAGGATGAACGCTCGCAGCTTAAAAACCGTGCCAAAGCCATGCGTATTTTGCGCGCCCGACTTTTGGATAAAAAACAACAGGAGGCCTTTGCTAAGGAAGCGGCTTTACGCAGAGCTCAGGTGGGTTCAGGGGATCGCAGCGAGAAAATACGCACTTACAATTTTCCCGACCGGCGGGTGACGGACCACCGCATTGGTTTTACCAGCCACCGATTGGAAGATATTTTAGACGGCAATTTGGATGAATTGACCGATGCCCTGATGGCTGCCGAAAAAGAGTTAAAAGAAAAAGCTGATGTCCGAAGATGAATTGATTTTGACCCATATTTTGAAATGTTCCCGCAGTGACCTTCACCTTCAAAAACCTCAACTAACAGCCCAACAGCAGAAACAATTTGAAGAATGCAAACGCCGTCGCCAGAATGATGAGCCGTTGCAGTATATTTTGGGTGTCTGTGATTTTATGGGTTTCGAGCTTAAGGTAGACCATAGAGTACTTATCCCGCGGCCTGAAACGGAAGTTTTGGTGGATCACGCAATTAAAATATTGAACGTAGAGACGCCCCAACCGCTTTGCTTCGCAAAGCGAAGCAGTGGGGGCGTCTCTACAAGACGATTTAACATTTTAGATTTGGGCACAGGTTCTGGTAATATCGCCATTGCTTTGGCTAGATTGGTGCCAAATTCCTTGGTGACCACGGTGGATATTTTTAAGGATGCATTGAATTTAGCCAAAGAGAATGCCCAGAGGCATGGGGTAGAAGAAAGAATCAATTTTGTTTGTGGGGATATGTTTGAATTTTTGGAGAAATTCGAAATTCGAAATTCGAATATTCGAAATTCGGATTTATTTGATTTAATCATTTCCAATCCCCCATATATTCCTAAAGCTCAAATGAAAATTTTACCTCGTGATATTCAACAGGAACCGCCCATGGCTCTCGAAGCAGGATCCGATGGCATGCGATTTTTAAAAGCAATTATAAAATTCACTCCACCCTTGCTAAGAACCAGCGGTTATCTTATGATGGAGTTTGGTGACGCCTGCCTGCAGGCGGGCGGCAGGCAGGGTCAGAGTAAGCCAATCTGATAAAATTAAGTCGATGATCCAGCGGACCAAATCGTTTTCCCGCATTGAAATCATCAAAGATTTGACAGGACGTGATCGGATTGTTTGCGCTAGAAAATTTTAGGAGGATAGCTATATGGAAAAGTTTGTCATTGAAGGGGGCAGACCTCTCAAAGGCGAAATCAAGGTGAGTGGTTCTAAAAACGCTACTTTACCTATTTTAGCAGCGACGTTATTGACAGATAGCGTTTGCGAAATCCGCAATGTTCCTAAACTGCGCGATACCTGGACGATGTGTAAGTTGCTTCGCGCTCTGGGAAAGACGGTGGACATTAGTGGTAATCAAGTGACTGTTTCCGGCAGCGCCAATACCCATGTGGCGGATTATAAATTGGTTTCTACCATGCGCGGATCATTTTGTGTGCTGGGGCCATTGCTGGCGAAATTAGGCAAGGCCAAGGTGTCGATGCCCGGTGGATGCGTCATTGGGGTTCGTCCGATTGATTTGCATTTAAAAGGGATTTTAGCCTTGGGGGCCAAGGCCAATTTTGAAGCGGGTAATGTTATGGCCACGGCCTCTCGATTAAGGGGGGCGCAAATGTATTTAGGAGGAACGTTTGGATCGTCGGTATTGGCCACAGCTAATGTGATGATGGCGGCTTCGTTGGCAGATGGACAGACAATCATTGAAAGTGCCGCCTGTGAACCGGAAATTGAGGAATTGGGAAATTTCTTAAGTGATATGGGAGTCAAAATTGAAGGGCAAGGCACTCCTCGTATTGTCATTAATGGTGTTAAAAAGCTTAATGGCACTAGTTACAAAATAGGATCGGACCGTATCGAAGCCGGTACCTTTTTACTGATGGCCGTTGCTGCTAAAGGCGACATTGTGGTTAAAGATGCTTGTTACAACCATTTATTGGCGCTTATTGATAAACTTCACTATGTGGGGGTGGAGGTTCGGAAAGACGGTAGCGATATTCGCGTGCGTTGCAAAAGAACGCTACGCCCGGCCAATGTGGTGACCCATCCGCACCCAGGGTTTCCGACGGATTTACAGGCCCAATACATGGCTTTGATGGCGATCACGCCAGGGGTCAGCATTATTACCGACCGGGTTTTTCCCGATCGCTTTATGCATATTGCTGAGCTTAATCGTATGGGCGCGCAGATTCGCCGCGATATAGGAAGTGCCATTGTAGAAGGCGTTAAACATTTGTATGGTGCCCCTGTCATGGCTTCGGATTTACGCGCCTCGGCTGCTTTAGTGATAGCGGGTCTGGTGGCTCGTGGTAAGACCGAAATTTACCGCATTTACCATCTCGACCGCGGTTATGAAAATCTGGATCAGAAGTTGGTGCAATTAGGGGCGAAGGTGTCGAGAGAGAAAGAATAAAGATGTCACAAAGTCACAAGGATACAAGGTCACAAGAAAAAGGTAATGAAATTTTAAC
>JAHFGE010000008.1 GCA_023247575.1 Candidatus Omnitrophota bacterium
ATTGGTACCTTTTAATATCTGACGCATCAAATCACGGCCGCTGCCATGCATGACATCCACCAGTACTTTAAACCTGGCTGTTCTCATTTTTTTGAGGTTGACATAACCGCGCAAAAACTTCACATACTGCTTTTTAAAATCATGGATGACGATCAAACCTTGTTCTTTAGCCAAGGCGAAATCCATGCGTTTGACTTGCCCCTGGCCCAAGAAGCTTTCCACTACATTAGTGATGTCCTTAGGAGCGGCTCCTCCTTGGGCAGTTTTGATTTTAATACCGTTGAATTTAGCGGGGTTGTGAGAGGCCGTGATCATAATGCCGCAGGTATTCGAGAGGCAGACCACGCCATAACTTAAGGCAGGAGTAGGCAGGGAGGTGTCAGACAAATACGTTTTGATACCATTGGCCGCGAAAACTTCCGTTACGGCTTGAGCATATTCTGCCGAGAGAAAACGATTATCATAGCCTATTGACGTAGAGACACAAAATTTTGTGTCTCTACCTTCGGACATGACAAGATTTTTATTAATCCAGTCCGCTACCGCCTGGGCTACGATACGAACATTTTTAAATGTGAAGGTATCGGAAATGACCGCACGCCATCCGTCGGTTCCAAATTTGATTTCAGGATGCATATAATCCTCGCCGCTTAATATACCGAATAACCGTGGTAAAAGTCAAATACCAGATGGACTTACCTGATTTCAAACGCCGGCGAATATCACTGGAAGCAATATCGACCGCCGGCATATTGACTTTCACATAAGGCCAGTGTTTAGGATAATTTTTATCAAAACCAGGCCGATTCAATATTACCAATCTTGCCAGACGTAAAATTTCTTTCGGTTGCTTCCAACGGTGAAAGCGTCTTAGATGATCCGCCCCCATCAATAAATACAACTTTGCCTGAGGGTATTGGGCCTTTAATTCCCTGAGTGTATCAACTGTGTAAGAAGCTCCCTTTCGCCTGATTTCACCATCATAGACGGCAAAAGTTTGATTGCCTTGAATAGCCAGTTTAACCATGGCTAAACGGTCAGCTGAGAAAGACATAGGGTGATCCGATTTAAATGGCGAACGAAAAGCCGGCACAAAAAATACACGATCGAGTTTCAATGCTTCGGCGGCACTTTGGGCCATGAGCAAATGGCCAAAGTGAATGGGATCAAAACTACCACCTAAAATACCGATACGTTTCATTGACGAATTTGTCCCTGCCCGTAAACTTCATATTTATACGAAGTCAATCCTTCCAATGCCATAGGGCCGCGCACATGCAATTTATCCGTACTGATACCGACTTCCGAGCCAAAACCGAATTCATACCCGTCGGTAAAACGGGTTGAAGCATTGACGTAAACACAGGCTGAATCCACCGCATCCAAAAATCGTCGGGCTTGTGATTTGTCCTTGGTCACAATGCTGTCGGAATGATGCGAGCCATAGGTGTTGATATGGTCAACGGCCTCTTGAAGTCCGTCAACGACCTTCACTGATAAAATAAGATCCAAATACTCGGTGCGCCAATCTTTCTCGGTGGCCCTCTTGATTACACCTGTACGGGCACGGCATGCCGTGCCCCTACCTGGATTGTTAACAATGGCACGCGTCTTTTGATCACCGCGAATTTCGCAGCCAGCGTTTTGCAAATCAGCAATGATCGAGGGCAAAAACTTTCTGGCTACGGCTTTATCCACCAAAAGCGTTTCCATGGCATTGCAAACAGCGGGCTTTTGCACCTTGGCGTTCATGGTAATCCGACGAGCCATGTTTAAGTCTGCTTGATTGCTGACATAGACATGACAGATGCCCTTGTCATGTTTAACAATGGGAATCCTGGAATGATCACTGACAAAACGAATCAACCCTTCCCCTCCTCGAGGAACGATCAGATCAATGAATCCCTGCAGTTGTAAAAGCTCACGCACAGCAGTACGATCCGTAGATTCAATCAACTGCAAAGCCTCCAGAGGAATTTTTGTTTTCTTTAATTGGCCTTTTAAAATTTGGAAAATCGCTTTATTCGAATGGATGGCTTCACGGCCGCCTTTAAGGATAGCGGCATTACCAGATTTTAAACAAAGCCCGGCACAATCGCTAGTGACATTCGGCCTGGATTCATAAATAATGCCTACCACCCCTAAAGGAACACAAATTTTCTTAATAAGCAAACCATTGGGACGTTTAATGGTTTGTAAAGTTTCACCGACGGGATCTTTGAGTTTAGCGGTTTCTAGCAAACTATCGGCCATGGCTTTAATCTGTTGAGGATTCAAAGTCAAACGGTCCACCAGGGCCTTGCTGTACCCTTGGGTTTTAGCTGCTTTTAGGTCCTTGGCATTCTCCTTAATTAAATAATCCTGATTGTTAACTAAAGCATGCGCCATGGCCCTAAGGGCAGAGTTCTTCTGGGCGGTGGACGCCAATGCCAAAGCATAACTCGCCTTTTTGGCTGCTTTAGCTATTTTTAAAATGTGAGCGGATAAATTCATGTTCAGAATCCACGTCTAAAAGTTGATCTTTTTTCTCGATAAAACAAGTACCGATGCGCTCTTTGTCTACCAAACGCACCAAAACATCCTTGATACTTCCATCTGTAATCACACAAGGAGTGCCCGCATGCGTGGCAATCTTAACGGCTTCAATCTTGGTCTTCATCCCGCCACGGGCGACCTGAATATTTGCCGTCCCTGCTGACACTGTTTGTATTAAAGGAGTAATTTCTTTGTACTCCCCTTCCAACACTGTCTCATCTTGATCATAAACCCCCTTTACATCTGAAAGAATTACCAGTAAATCCGCATGGATAAGGCTGGCCACCAAAGCCGAGAGCTTATCATTGTCACCGAATTTGATTTCTTCGGTGGAGGTGGTATCGTTCTCATTGATAATGGGCACTACACCTTCTTTAAGAATAGCTTCCATAGTATGTCGCGCGTTTAAAAAACGAACGCGGTCGTCAAAATCATCCCAGCTCAAAAGCACCTGCGCACATTTTAGGCCGACTTTTTTTAGCACCTCTCCCCATAACCTCATCAAAGCCGCCTGGCCAATGGCCGCGCGCGCCTGCAAAGTCGCCAAATCCGTCGGACGTTTGTTTTCTTCCAGTAATCCCATGCCTAAAACAATAGCCCCCGAGGAGACAAAGGTCACCCCAATGCCACGCCGACGCAAGGCTTTGACCTGTTTGGCCAGTGCGGATAATTGCCCCAGTTTAGGCTTAAACCGACTGTCTGCTATCTGGCTTGAGCCAAGTTTAACGACCACACGTTTTATGGGACGAGAAAATGTTCGTTTCATAATAATAAACGGATTGCGGCCACCAGCTTGTTCAAGCCCTGGCCTTCCTTGGCCGAAATCGGCAGGATGTCTTTGGTTATTTTACGCTTAAATCGAATCAAATTTTTTTTGCTCTCGGGTAAATCCATTTTATTGGCGGCCAAAATACGGTGTTTTTGTAAAAACTCCTCGCTATAGAGGTCAAGCTCCTTGCAAATCTTGTCGTAGTCATCCAAAGGATCGCGGCCTTCACAGCCGCTCATATCAATCACCTGGACTAAAATTTTGGTTCGCTCGGCATGCTTGAGGAACTGAAGTCCCAATCCTTTGCCTTCATGAGCCCCTTCGATAAGACCGGGCAAGTCCGCCACCACAAATTTATGGTCTTTGGTATCGTCGACGATTCCCAGCACAGGCGCCTTAGTCGTAAAGGGGTAGCTGGCAATTTTGGATTTTACTTTTGATAGTGCACAAATCAGCGTCGATTTTCCAGCATTGGGAAACCCTACCAGTCCCACATCGGCAATAATTTTTAATTCCAAACGAATGGTTTTAGTTTCGCCGGCATGAGGAGGTATCACCGTGCGATTGTGGTTATTCCCGCGGCCCCCTATTCCACCGCGCGCCACAATAACCGAATCCCCATGAGAGACTAAATCACGAATCAAAAGATCTGTATCATCATCCCAAATGACAGTCCCCGCTGGAACACGTAAAATGCAATCTTCGCCATTTTTTCCGTGTTTATTATTGGAACTTCCGTGGGCGCCGCTTTTGGCCTGGTAATGCTGATTGAAACGATAATCTAAAAGGGTATGCAAATTGCGATCAGCCACAAAGGTCACATCGCCACCTTTGCCGCCGTTACCGCCGTTGGGAATGGGATAACGCGTATACTTGTCGGAATAGTGGCTTTCGCAGCCTTTACCACCGTGGCCTGCCTGAATGTGGATACGCGCTTGATCAACAAAGGACATTTATCAGTATATGGTTAATGGTCAATGGTTTAAATATTTGTTTTTTACGATTAACTATTCACCATTAACTGATCTTAGTGATTTTAACGCTCGTTAAATCCTGCCGATGGCCGATGGTGCGGGCTGAGTCTTTGCGTTTACGATAGTGAAAGGCAATGGTTTTAGGGCCGCGGTAATGGCGCAGCACCTCAGCCTTGATTTCCACGTCTTTAAGGTAAGGTTGGCCCACCTTGGTCGATGGGCCGTCGCAAATAAGCAACACCTTGTCTAAAACAATCTTCTGGCCAGCTTCATAATCCAAATGGTCGGCGCTGATGGTATCGCCTTCGTTGACTTTAAATTGATGGTTGCCTAATTGAACGACTGCGAACATAATTTTCTCCATTCTTATGTCTTTAATATCTATTTTGAAAAATAAATTATACATGCACCAGGGGTGAACGTCAAACCTTCTTTATCCTACATGGGGACAGTTGAATTCAACTGTCCCCCTTTGTTATTGATAATCTCCCAAAGACATTCCCAATGTTCACAAACGCAAACCGTCATAAAATATGCACCTTCTTAAGAACTCATCTGTTGCGTAATTTCTTTACGCCATTGGCTAAAAAAAACTAGTAAATCAGCATCTTTCAATGGAGCAAAAACTAACGATAAATCATAATCCCTCTGTTCAAATAACTTTAACCGTTCAAAAGCAACTCCTAACCAGTAAAGATCAAATCCAGGGTCTTTTTGTTTAGCATAATCCAGTAACTGTTGTTTTGTAAACTTTTCCATCTTAATCAGATAATAGACATCAATAAAATCTCGCAATGCCGCGCGCCCAAACAACGCCAATAATTTATTCGTTGCCACATCCATCAAGCTATTAACTTTCAACCCTTGGTATTCAGTGAACTCTTGATATGGTTGAAGCAAAAAAACGGCATCCAATGCCAAATGGATAATGGTTTCTTCTTGGGCCAGGGATACTTTTAATTCAGCAAAAGAATTGAAACCCCTTTGTACAACAACCCCATAACCTGACAGTTTCAACTTCTTCTCAAGCAACTGCGCAAAAGGCAAAATAAGCCCCTCAACCGACGTAAAAAAATCTAAATCCTCACTACGACGATGCTGTAAGTAAAACAATGACAGGGCCGTACCGCCGGTAAAATAAAACTGCTGGGCATCCTGGACTTGGGGAAAAATCTTTAAAAGATTACTTTGGAAGGGGGTTATAATCGACAAAGAAATCCTCCCAGAAAAGCCTGACCGCAGAAGGTAAAAAGAACTTAATATCTTCAAATGTCACTTTAAGGCCTTCAACACCGATGTCTCTTAAAAGTTCGCGAATATCCGCCTCATGGCCGCGAGTCAACACCTGCTGAACATACATTTGACGCGTGCCCGGGCGCTCAAGGTCCAAAACGGCATCTTTCTTAAGAAACCAAAATAAATTTAATTTTAATTTTTTCAACATGAGGTAATTATATCACACCTTTTTGTGTTTCCCCATGATTTTCTAAACAATCGGGCGGAATTTTGCGAATTGCTCAAGCCTTAATCGATTTTTACTCGACCGCGGCCTTCGCAATAGGGACAGGTCTGGAATTTGAGCGATTCAATGGTTTTGCCGGTACGGGCACGGGTCATTTCCACCAAACCCAATTGAGAAATCCGATTGACCTCGGTTTTGGCATGGTCCTTGGCCAATTCTTCCCGCAAGATATAAAGAACTTTGCGCTTATGGTCTTCCCGATTCATGTCAATAAAATCGATCACGATAATACCCCCTAAGTCACGCAGGCGAAGCTGACGTGCTATCTCAGGAGCCGCTTCCATATTGACCGCAAATGCGGCCTCCTCAGGAGTACCCTTAGATTTAAAACGGCCGCTGTTGACATCCACGACCGTCAATCCTTCGGTGGGTTCAATAACAACATAGGCTCCAGACTTGAGATAGACCCTGGGCTCATAGATTTTTTCCAGCTCATGGGCAATATTCCTGACCGTGAATAAAGGTTGGGGCCCGGCATGATACTGAATTTTTTCCAGTACTTCCTTGCCAATCAAGGTCTCGGCAAATTTACGCAATTTGACGTAGTCCTGCTGGGAGTCAATGATCAGACGGTTGACCTCATCTTTCAGTAAGTCCCGCACCACTCTCCAAATCAAATCGTACTCTTTATACACCAGGGCGGGGGGTTGTTTTTGCCTGGCCAAATTGCGGATGCGCTCCCACATGGCGGCTAAAAATTTGGCATCCCGAGTGATTTCACGCTCGCCCTGATCGACGGAAGCCGTACGCACAATAAACCCGCCAGTTTTGACAAAATTAAAAGACTTTAAGATATCCCGCAAACGCTGGCGCTCCTCTGGTTTTTCAACCTTTTTGGAAATGCCATTGTGCTGGTCCATGGGCATATAAACGACAAAACGGCCAGCCAGACTAATGTGGGTGGTTAACCGAGGTCCTTTGGTGCCAAAGGGATCTTTAACGACCTGCACCAAAACTTCCTGATCTTTTTTAAGCGGCAATTCATCCTGACTTTTTTTGTTCTTGCCTGTTGATCCAGACGCTTCGGTCGGGGCCAGCCCCGACCGAAGCGTCGGGGCTGGCTCTTGGGTATTGGCCGCAGGTTTGGGCAAAAACATATGAATAATCTTCTCAGCCGTCGAGGGTGGATGTTCAGTTTCGATTTTTTCAATATCGTGTAAAAAAGGATGATCGGCATCCGTTAAATACAGAAAGCCATTTTTTTCCTGGCCAATATCGACAAAAGCCCCATTAATAGAAGGCAGAATCGATCCCACCTTACCCTTATAAATATTGCCCAGCATGGATTGATGACGTTCCAATTCAATGTAAAAGTCATCCAGCTTTCCATCCAACAAAATAGCTACCCGACGCTCGTCCTGAGTCACATGAATTAAAATTTCTTTAGACACAAGTTTCTCCTTCCTTGCAATTATTTGGGGACTATGGGGCGCTGGTGGGGCTTTACGACGATATTACCGTCCGGATTCGGCTGCTACAGCAGCCACCTCAGATTTAGCAGTGATGATGTGCGGTGTCAAGAAAATGAGCAATTCCGTCTTGGTCACAGAGTTATTATTCTTCCTAAACACCTGACCAAGCACGGGGATATCTCCTAAAAATGGTATCTGGTTCTTGCTCAAAGTTGTCTGGTCCGAAATAAGGCCAGCAATAACCAAAGTTTGTCCATCTTTAATCATCACCTTGGTTTTAGCCTCTTCGGTGGAC
This sequence comes from Candidatus Omnitrophota bacterium, assembly GCA_023247575.1. Taxonomy (GTDB): domain Bacteria; phylum Omnitrophota; class Gorgyraeia; order Zapsychrales; family Fredricksoniimonadaceae; genus JACQCF01. Next base: position 7,508 of record JAHFGE010000008.1, read on the forward strand.
AGACGTGGCACCTGCGTGGTCTCTACCGTCACATAATCAAGAATCGCGGTAATCTTTGGGTTTAAATCCAGCGTCACAAGTCCCGCATTATTCACATGCGGTGTTACCTCAAAAATAATACCAATATCTAAATAAGACCATCCTGATACCTGCAATTTAGCCTGATCCGTGTTATAGGTATATTGCGGCAAGGGATACTGACTGCCGACAACAATCTTGGCCGTCTGATTATCCAGTGTCACTATTTTGGGATTGGATATAATATGCGTATTGGAACGTGAACTTAACAATTCAAGGGTGGCACTCAGTTTAGTAAAATCCAGAAATCCATAGGTAAAATCTGTCGTCGTGGAATCGGCAGGGATAATATCGGGGATATAGGGTTTGGATGCTCTTGGCGTGAAAGGAAAAATAGTAGGCCTTTTGCTGCCTTTCGCACTCACCTGTGCGACCCAATCTATCCCCAAATTCTCTTTATTATTTAAATCTGTCTCGATAACCCTGGCTTCAATCACCACCTGGGGAGTCGGCGAATCCAGTGTCTTCATCACCTCCTCCATTAACTCCATATTGCTTTGTACGTCGCGCACAATAATGGAATTGGTACGTTGGTCAAAATTAACTTGTCCGCGGCTGGTTTTCAATTTGCTCAGCGAATCAATGAGATCTGAAGCTTTAGCAAAATTAAGCACATAAGTTTTAGTTGATAAGGGTTCCTGCTGGGCTATTAATACGGCATCTTCATGCCGTTTCTTTAAATTCTCCATAGTGGTTACTATAACAATATTACCATTACGTTCATAGCCATAGCCATACGTCGAAAGGAGAACCTCCAAGGCTTTCTGCCAGGCTACATTATTCAACTGAATGGTCACTGCCCCTGTCACCTCAGGGCCTGCCACAATATTAACCCCACTTTTATAAGCCAAAATTTTAAGGACATTTTTAATGTCCGCATCCTGAAAATCCAGGCTGACCAGCCCCTCTGCCGTGCTCACCATACCCACTGCAGAAGGTGCTGCTGGTGCCATGGTACTAGTAACCGTATTAGTCGTAGTATTGGAAGAGATGGTGCTATGAGTTTGTTGAGCCGAGGAGAGACTAGGGAGAAAACACAAACCTAAAAGGATAAAAGTCCTGATGAGAATCATACTCCTCCCTTTTTTAATTTAAGCGTCAAATGTTCCTGGCCTTTCACAACATCCACTTGGTCATTAGTGATCAACTCCACGGTATAAGGGCCTATCCGATCCCCTTTCTTGACAATTTTTCTATTCACTATAGCCAAATTATTCCCCTGGACATCGACGACAATACCCTCTAACACCATATCTGTAGCACTAAGATCTGAATCATAAATAATCATTGTGCCATTGGGTGATACCAAAGGCCAAAAAGGATCATGCTTACCATGATCATTATAGACAAAAGGCTTATCTTGCGCATAAACCACTGCCACACTGCTTGCGACGAGTGTCATGACTAGCTTTTTCATGTTTTATGGCCATCTGGTCTCTTGTCTGAAAGAATCACGCCCAAAGTCGCATGAATAGAAAGATGGCTGATATCATTGTCCTGGTTTTGTATATCCAAACTCTTTAAAATAAAAAGTATCTTATCTAATTCCAGTTGATTAAGGAAATGACCAAACGTATGATAACTTGAATTGGCCTCCACTACAATAGGTAAGGCATAATATTTTATGTCTGGAGTGGAAATCAATTCCTGCTGGCCTTGGGGCTGGGGAATTAACCGGTCAATGGTCAGTCCTGTCTCATTCGCTGTCTGTGAAATCTCTGCCAGAACGGCAGAAACCTCTTGTGTAGAATGAATTTTCATATTCATCGCTTGCAATTGATTCTGCGAATTTGTAAGTCCCTTATTCATTTGATCTCTTCTTTGCAAATCAGCTTTAAGCTTGTCTATATCTGCCTTTAATGTCTGGTTGGCATTCTCCATTCTTTGTAAAGAACGCGATTGAAAACCCATGATCGTTCCATAGTCGAGTAAAAAGATTAATAATAAAATAACGCCAAAAACCGCATAGCGTAATTTAATATCCCACCGGTTAAATTTCTCGATCAATGTGTTAAAGTTTATTTTCATTTGGCTTTCGCTGTCATCATAAAATCCGCCACTTCGGTTACGCCCTTTTTACTACGGTTGACAGAATTTAACTCCAGCGATGAAAAATCTTTGATAAAATCCTGGGTTCGCTGGAGATTGGAAACAAAGTTTCCGACGATAGTGATTTCATCATGAAATCTGGAAACCGCACAACCTTCGATGGTGAGTATGTTATTATTCCAGTCGATCTTTTTTAACCACATCCCTTTGGGAATGGTGTCGCTTAAAATATTTAACTTCTGGGACCAAAGGATGTTCTTGTGAGAAGCGATGCCAGTAATGGTAGACGTTCTACTGTTGAGATCCTTAATTTGCCGACTAAGGGAATCGATACTATTCTTATCAGGCAGCATCTTTGTCCATACCGTCTTATAAAAAGCGTAACGTACACCTTTCACCACCCACAGGCTGACCAGGAGGCCATGAATCAGAATCAAAATGACTACAAAAATACCGCCTACGCCAAACAATATTCCTTCGGGAAGAGCTATCGAACCAAAGACCCCTATGCCTCTGCCCTGTTGTTTTCTTAAATTGACCGGGACTAAATTAATTTCAATCATACTTTTGTCAGGGCCAGTCCTATGGCCACTCCCAACTGGGATGAACACAAGTGGATATCCGAGGAGGCCGCTTCAGACCCCAGATGTAAACCAGCCAATGGATTCCAAATTTTAACGGGAATATTAAGACTCTTTTCAAAAGCACCTTCAATGCCTTTGAGTAAAGCGCCTCCTCCCACTAAAAAAAGCTCTACCACGGGGATATTTTTTTCCGTCGAAAAATAATCGAACGATAACTGGAGTTCCCCAATTAACTTCCCAATAGGGACTTCACACGCTTGCATAACTTCCTCATATTGATCAGCGGGGGAGCGCTTCAGCTCTTCTGCTTTGGCCATATCAACCCCTAAAATGTTAGCTATCTCTTTAGACAGCTCCTGGGATCCTATAAAAATATCCCTGGTAAAGGAAGGGAAATGGCCTTTATCAAGGATCATGAGGTTGCTGAAAGAACCCCCTATGTCTAAAATAGCTCTGGCCCCAGCAGCTAACTCAGTGTTGGCAAGCTGATTGAACGCATTGGCCATAACCACAGAATCAGTGGTCACATGGGTTAACTCCATTCCAGCTTCTTTAAAAAGTTTAATCCGATCATCGACCAATTCCTTTTTAGTGGCGGCCACCAGCACGGACATTTTCTTTTCTTTACTTTGAGGGTCTACAATATAGCAATCCGTATAAATCTCTTGGGGATTGAAAGGAAAGTACTTATCAATTTCATAAACAAAAGATTTACGTAGTTCTTCCAAGCTCATGCGCGGCATATCAATATAGCGAATAAGGGTCCCTTTGCCCGAAACCGAGGCAACAGGAATTTGATTTTTCATGCTCATACAGGAAGCTGCACGCTTAAGAGCAGACAGGGTATCTGCTCCCTCAGCAGGCTCTAAAGTCCAGCGATGAATTTCAAAAGAATTTCCCAGGGGTCCTATTTCAATCGCCTTAATAAAATGAGTGCCTATATCAAAACCAACCACGGGGGCCTGACTAGATTTGGCGGGAAGAATCCGATTTATAAGCTTAAAAAATGGAGGGAAAGCGGGTCGCCAATTCATATTCGGGAATTATTTTAACAAAGTTTATTGCGGTTGGTAAGCAAATAAAAAGATTTTTTGTCCTGCCCAACAAGAAACCCCCGTCTCGCATTTCGCGAGACGGGGGTTTCGGATTCTGCGAACTTATCCTTCGCCAGTTGGCTCAGGATAAAACAAACATTTCGTTTGTTTTAAAAGTTCACGTCCACATGGGCAATCGCCTGGCTCGCTGTATTGCGATTGGCTTTATCAAACAAGCTGCCAGGAACAAACCAACCCAAATTAACACCTAATAAAACATCTTCGGTGTAATTGTAATTCACATTCAGGTCGTATTCATTACCCATCATTTTGGCGGTTGTTGTTGCTGGAGCAACGCTGGTACCGTCCGGTTGAAAGAAGGTCAACGGGTTATTGATACCTAAACCACCAGGACTACCAGTAGCTCCCACCTTTTTATTAGCCCACAAACCGCTCCATGTGGCAGTGGCAGTGACATCCTGAATCGGAGTAGCTGACACGCCAGCAGAAGCAATGTTCATGTTGGTTAAATTAAACAACGTATTGTAAATGGTGCCGCCGCCCTGAGATTCAAACATCGGATCCCAAGCCTTGTAGGTTGATCCTGAGCTTGGCCAAGTAGATCCAGTAACACGAGGATCACCGGCATTCTTATCACCAGAAACATGGGTGAAAGAAGCGTTGACTGTTGGCTTATACTTTTCAATTTGAGCCAGCGGTATTGCATAGCTGGCCAAAAATTGATAAGCCATAGCTGAACGATGAATATTGTCGCCATCATCAGTAGTACCACCAGGAACTGTGGCTTTAGTACCGCCCTGCCAAGCAACTTCCACTTGAGTATTTAATCCCTTAACAGGATTGGTACTCACACGTAAGCCTGGAACAAAAACCTGATCGTCTTTTGCTCCACTAGCTTGAGTAGATTTTTTACCGTTGACTCTGGCAAAAAAATAACCCTCTGCCACGGTGTTCATGGCATCACCCAATTGATAATTGGCATTGATACCAAAAACACTGGAGTCATCGGCAGTAGCAGACGAACGTTGACCAGCTACAGCTGTAAGTAAACCACCACCATTAGTTTCATTGGAGAGGTTCTTAAAATATAAAAAGTCCAATGTTAATGGCTTGTAATCCAAGGTGGCTTTAATAGCATCGTAGGTCTTTCTCTTGGTCAAGTCAACTGCAACAGCAGCGAGAGGGCCACTGGCCGCATTATTAAGGCCACCGGCACCGATAATCAAGCCGTTGCCATAATTAAGGTACTGACGACCAACAGTTACAGTCAATGGAGAATACAGGAACTCACGCAATGTGGCATAGGCCAGATACAACTGCACATTAGTATCTGAGCCTGCCCAGGTATTACCATTACCACCAGCGTTAAGGTTACCTGTACCTACACTATTTTCTGAATCCCAAGCGCGCTCATTAATCAAACCAACCGTGGTGGACACATTATCGCTTAAATCAGCATCCACTTTAAGAGTGGTTTGAGTAATGAAGGTACTTTGGTTAATGAGACCAGCCGTTTCCATACCATTAGTTTTGGTACCCAAACCAAAATCTTGACGATTCAAATACGTGGAGTCAATGTCGCCAGAGATTTTCACGTTTTGTATCGCCGCAAAAGCCGGGGCTCCCATAAGGACAACCGCGGCTAAAGCTAATACTAATTTATTTTTCATTGTTCTCTCCCAAGAATATGATTCAGGATTAAACTCTATATATATCTAGGTGTCTATCGGCCTAGGAATAAACAATTATAGACCCCTTGTTGATGATCTCGGACCGATTCTAAAATCATCCCTCCTTTCTCGATCGTAAACTGAAATCACCAGGGTGAAAAAACAGTGTCATTCTGCCATCGGCTTTAGGGCTTGTCAAGGATTTTTTAAAAAATTTTTACTAAATAAAAAGGGCTCTCTGAGATTGAAATTAATCTCAGGAGCCCCTCTAAACATTTTGAAAACTTCTATAACTACCTTAAAAAACGTAAGTTATGTTAAATCAGCTAGTCCTCCTAGAATGAATAAATAAACTCTCCTAATATTTGATCCATAGTTTTTTTGTCAAATACCCCGTCATGACCCTCAAAGAAGGATTTATCACCAACATCATGGCGATATTCTATTCTTGTCGTAATATTGTCCTTTAATTTATAGGTTGGAGTTATCGTAAAATTAGTCATCTTTCCACCAACACTTGTCCCAAAACGACTGCCTAATTTATTTTCCATCTGTTCAATACGGCCGCCTAAAGAAAACTTGTCAGTAAACTGATAGACTGGTTGGAGCCCAAAACCATACCAGTGATCAATATTGCTACTAATCCCGCCCTCTTGGCCCCAATTCACTTGATAATTGAGGGTCAGTTGAGGCAAAAGTTTAGCCAACGGTTTGTTTGCAAGAGTTAAATCCACACTGGTACGATTATGACTGTTATTACCTGTCTGTTCAGGCCCATAATAAACAGATAGCCCTCCTGAACCTAAATCTCCATAATTAATACCCAGGCCGCCAAAGAACGTCTTGCCTGAATTGTTATCTGTAAGGACATCCCAACCATTCGTAAGCCCTGCCCTTAACTCCAAGCCATTAATAGGAAGTGGGCGAGATAACAAGAATCCCACCTGGGTAAATGGTTCTGCCATCCCAAAAAGATGTCCGCGGCTGATCGTCGGGTCATTCATAGACTCTATAACTTCAATGCCTTCCAGAGTAACAAACTTACCAAGTTTGAGGGTAACACCGGTATCAAGCAAAGGCGTTGTCAAATAGGCCTCCTCAAGATCAAAGCCAGCGGTTGAGCCTGCCCCAGTGGTCGGATGAATCACATTAGCATCTGAACCGGCATCTATCTTAATTACATAATTCGTATCCTTTAGAGAGCCGGTTAGAGCCACCTGGACATTATTAAAAGTGATATCATTGGCTGTGGTAATAAAACTGGAAGCATTTACCCCGGCTGTCCTCGTCCCTGGCGTTCCTAATTTTGTCATCTGGCTAGCTGGCTTATGGGTATTGTAATTATAAATGGTATCGATAAAACCATGAATCGTGGGCATACTGATCATAGGAGCAGTTTTTTGCTCTTTCTGAGCCATAATTTCATCGATTTTTTTTGTAACGGCTTCATCAGAAACAGTCGCGGCTGGTTTTTGTTGAAGAGCATCGACTTTCTTTTCAAGTTGATCAACGCGATTCATGAGTTTTTGAATCATTTCATCTTTTTCATCCGCCTGCGCCCGTGGCGTAGCCACCATTACAAGGGCGCCGGTCAAGCCCAGAACCAACCATGTGTGAAACACTTTTTTTCCCATTTTCTTGTCCTTTCTCCTGTTTGTTGAATGATTTAACTTTATTTAGTCCAAAAAAAATCCTTGGCTAAAAATTATTCACAATTTTTAGCCAAGGACTTCGTTGCCCGCATTTAGCCATTCATGGCTTGAATCTTTATTTGCTCGAGAACAACAATGCTCTCTGCTTCATCAAACAAAAGACAGTTTATCTAACTTTGTCTCTTGTGTCAAGAAAAATTTTTGAAAAATTTTTGAAGAGTTTGCTAAAAAACCGACCTAAATGGGAAACTTAGACGGGTCATCATAAGAGAAGATACAGTTCTCTTCATCATATTCATGCAGTTTAGGCAGGATCAAATCCCGCTCCTGAGTGTCCCTTCTGCCCTCTAAATGGGCTTTAAACTCGCAAGGAAAAGCTTTAATAATGCTGGGAATAAGGATAGATTCCTGGGTAGGCAAAAAGCAGCGGGTTTGGTTGGTGCAACGGCCGCAAATCTCTAAAATACCTTCTATATCGTCCTGCATCCCCTGGCCAAACTCAATTTTTTTAAGGTGTTCCGTAATATGGGCCGTACCACGGTTACAAGGCACGCACTGGCCGCAGGAGCTGAGAGCCAGGAAATTGGAGAATTTTAAAGCCACTTGCACCATACAGGCGCTTTGGTCATAGACAATAAAGCCAGCAGAGCCTAAACCACCGCCTACTTTCTTTAAAGACCCGAAATCCAAGGGAGTATCAAAATGCTCAGGAGTCACGACGCCGCTAGCTACCCCTGAAAACACGGCTTTAAAGGGGTATTTTCCTGCAGGACCACCGGCGATGTCATAAAGAAGCTGTTTGAGGGTCACTGTTCCTGCCGGGACTTCATAGACGCCAGGCCTTGTTACATCTCCACAGACCGTACACATGATTGTTCCCGGGGTGTCCTGGGATCCTACGGATTTAAACCAATCTGCTCCCTTGTCTATGATTTGAGTCACCTGACAGAAAGTTTCCACATTAGTGACGCAGGTAGGATTAACCGATTCGGGAGTAAAAAAAAGCCCCTGAATATAGGGTGGAAAATTGCGGGGCATGGGATAGCCCCCGTTAATTGACTCAACAAGTCCTTTTTCTTCCCCATAAAGGTACTCATCCGGGCCTAAATGAATTTTAATACGCTCCGCAGGGATAAGTCCAGCGTCTTCCATCTCTTGAAGGGCTTTAACTAATCGATGAACCTGGGGCCTATATTTCTTTTTTATCCCAATATAAGCCTCTGTGGCGCCAATAGCATGCACACCAATAGCGATGCCTTCTATCAGATGGTAAGGATTTTTAAGAATGTTATAGCGGTCCTTATAAGTTCCTGGCTCACCTTCAGAAAAGTTACAAATCAGATATTTGGTCGGACAAGGTTCAGAACGCACCCCACCCCATTTAATCGCCGTTGGAAAGCCCGCCCCTCCGCGCCCGCGCAAATTGGCGTTTTTAATCTCCGTAACGATATCGGCCCCAGCCATACAGGAGGCTTTCTTAATGGCCCGGCCTCCGCCTCGAGATAGGTAGTCACTTAAACTCGTCAGGGGTTTTAAATCTTCGGGTAATAAACGACGGCATTCGAGTGGATGCATGGATAAATGGTATTAACCCTTGGGCAAGCCCAAGACCCTTCATGTGGAATTAACCCTACAGTAAGCTGCAGGGAATTATTCAACTCGTGCTCTCGTGGTGAGCGAAGTCGAACCATTAAATATTTTCCCCTTGATCTGCCTGATGATGCTTGATGTCGCGGCCTTCCACGATGTAGATGACTTCTTCGGCGATATTGGTTGACAAATCGGCGATGCGTTCAAGGTTATGAGCAATGCGCATGATTTGTAACCCTCGGGGAATGGCATCTTTTTTGCCACGCATGATTTGTGTCAGGTCTTTAAGGATTTTATCGCCGGTGGTATCGACAATATTGTCCCGATCACAAACAGCTTCCGCCAGATGTACATCTTCATTAACAAAAGCATTGATACTGTCTTTGAGCATGCGCACCGTATTCTCACTCATGAGCCTTAAATCATCATAAGGGCCTAGGATGGGGTTACTGAGCAAAAATACCCCGCTTTCACAGATATTCACGGCGTGATCAGCCATACGTTCAAGGTCTTTATTCATCTTGATCATCATGATGACCATCCGCAGATCGCGCGCCACCGGCTCAAACTGAGCAATCAGCTCCACACACATTTTTTCAATGGCCTTGTCATAGTCATTGACTTTGGGTTCCTGGGTATCAATGACTTCTTTAAGCAAATCGGCATTCCTATCCAAAAGCCCCTTGATGCTTTTAGCAATCATGTCTTCCACCAGAGAAGCATCCTGAATCAGTTGGTGTTTGAGTTCTATAACCTTTTGTTTAAACATAATTTTCCCTTTCAGTATATTACTATTTAGCCAAATTTACCAGCCAAATACTCCTCCGTCCGTCGATCTTTGGGAATCGTAAACATTTTTTCAGTGGAATCATATTCTATTAAATCTCCCAAATAGAGATAAGCACTGCGATCCGAAACTCTGGCGGCCTGCTGCATGTTATGAGTGACAATCACAATCGTATAATTAACTTTCAATTGATCCATTAATTCTTCGATATGGGCGGTGGCGATAGGGTCTAAGGCTGAACAGGGTTCATCCATGAGCAAAATATCCGGCTTAACCGGCAGGAGACGAGCGATACATAACCTCTGCTGCTGCTCCAAGGTAAGGTTTAATGCCGAAGTTTTTAATTTATCTTTCAAGATATCCCATAGATCCACCGCCCTCAACGATTGCTCGAGAATATCTCCGTATTCCTTGAAGGCAGCTGTGCGATGAATCTTGACGCTAAAAAGAACGTTTTCGGCCACCGACAAAGGAAAAGGATTGGGTCTCTGAAAAACCATCCCCACCTTTTTACGTAACTCCACCAGATCTACGCCTGGTTCATAAATATTCTTGGCGTCAATAAAAACCCCACCTTCAACTTTCACATCTTCAAGCAAATCATTCATGCGGTTAAATACCCTGAGCAAAGTGGATTTGCCGCATCCGGAAGGGCCGATAATAGACGTGATCATTTTGGACTCAATGTCAATGCTAATATCATGAAGCGCTTGGAAGGTGCCGTAAAATAAATTTAGATTACGAGTTTGAATAATAGGGTTCATTAACCAAATCTCCCGGAAATATAATCATCCGTGCGTCGGTCAACAGGAGAAGTAAATAATTTCTTGGTTTCTCCTATTTCTATTAACTGGCCCATTAAAAAAAACGCTGTTCGATCGCCCACGCGTGCCGCCTGTTTCGTATTATTAGTGACTAAAATTTGCGTATAATTCTGTTTGAAACGAAGCATGGCTTCTTCAATTTTTGCCGTCGAGATTGGGTCAAGCCCCGAACATGGCTCATCGTAAAGAATAATTTCCGGATCTACCGCCAAGGTTCTGGCCAAACATAACCTCTGCTGCTGGCCTCCGGAAAGCTTCATCGCATGCTCTTGCAAACGGTCTTTAACTTCATCCCATAAATAAGCAGCTTTCAGCGAACGCTCAACGATGCTTTCCATTTGTGTTTTGTCTTTCATTCCATGCCGACGCAGTCCGTAAGCCACATTCTCAAACACAGTCATAGGTAAAACAATAGGCAAGGCAAAAACCATCCCCACCCGTTTGCGTAACATTTCCACATTGCCATCCGCATAAATATTCTGGCCATCGATCGTCAACAAACCTTTAAAAGAAAAGTTAGGTTGATTGTCATTAAATCGATTCAGGCAGCGTAAAAATGTTGATTTACCGCTGTTGGCGGGGCCAATGATGCTTAAAATCTCATTGGCATACACATCCAAAGAAATAGATTTAAGTGCCTCCACGCTACCATAGCGGACACTCAAATCTTTAGATTGTACTTTGATTGGACTTACCATTTTCTTTTTTTGCGAAATTGCGCTCGCACCAGTATTGCTACAAGGTTTAATGACAGAACGATCATCAAAAGCACCAGGGCTGTGCCGTAGCGAATTTCCAATTTGATATTAGGTACCTGAGTTGAAATAACATACAGATGGTAAGGCAAAGCCATAGCTTGATCGAAGATGGATTTAGGCAAACGGGGCAAATAAAAAGCTGCTACTGTAAATAAAATGGGGGCCGTCTCTCCTGCTGCCCTCGATACAGCCAAAATCATTCCAGTTAAGATGCCCGGTAAAGCATGGGGCAAGACCACACGGCGAATCGTTTCCCATTTAGAGACCCCTAAGGACAGGCTCACTTGACGAAACGACTGAGGGACACTGTCCAAAGCTTCTCGAGTGGTGGTAATAATGATAGGAAGCACCATGATAGCCAGCGTCAAAGAACCTGCCAAGATAGATGCGCCAAATTTCAAAAAAATGACAAAAATTCCCAGACCAAACAATCCGTAAACCACGGAAGGGACACCGGCTAAATTAATAATGGCTAATTTAACCGCGCGTGTTAAAAAATTATCTTTAGCATATTCCGATAAGTAAATCGCCGAAAGCACTCCTAGGGGAAGAGCAAAAATTAAAGTTCCTAAAACTAGCCACAGAGTTCCGACGATAGCTGGAAAAATTCCGCCTTCGCGCATGCCCCTTTTGGGCATTTGAGTCAGAAAATCCCAGGAAATGGCATGCCAGCCTTGATAAATAATGTAAATAAGAATCAGAATGACTGGAAGAACTACAACCAGAGTCGACAAAAACAAAATTGAGAAGGCAAGCTTTTCTCTAGTGTAAGCGTTTTTAATCATTTGAGTTTACGGTGAACCGCCAGATCCGCAATTAAATTGATAAAAAAGGTAATGATAAAAAGGACGATACCGATGGCAAATAGAGCGAAATAATGGTCACTGCCACGCACTGTCTCACCCATTTCCGCCGCCACGGTAGCGGTTAAAGTCCTTACTGGTTCAAATAAAGAATTTGGAATGCGGGCTGCATTGCCGGTAATCATCATCACCGCCATGGTTTCTCCAATCACACGGCCAATGCCTAACATCACCGCGGCTAAAATTCCCGAAGAAGCCGCTGGAAAAATAACCCGCCATATGGCCTGCCAACGGGTAGCGCCCAAAGCCAAGGCAGCCTCTTTATAGCGCTTGGGAACAGCATTAAGCGCATCTTCGGCAATGCTCACAATCGTCGGCATAGCCATAAAGGCCAACATCAAGGCTCCTGAAAAAGCTGTCAAACCAGTTGGCAAATGAAAAGTATTTTTCACCCAAGGGACCAGGGTCATCATACCGATAAACCCCAAAACTACACTGGGAATGGCTGCTAGAACTTCTATTCCGGATTTTAAAATCTCTCTGGTTTTAACGGGGGCTACTTCCGCAATATAGACGGCGCTAGCAATGCCAATAGGGACGGCAATAATGGTAGCCCCTAAAGTCACATAAAGGGAACCTACAATTAAAGGCAAGATACCAAACTGTGCCGGTGTGGAAATCGGATACCACTTTTGACCTAAAAGGAAATCAGAAACAGAAACCGTTTTAAATAGCGAGAAACCTTCTTTTGCCAGAAAGATAAAAATCAGGCCTACAAAAATAATCGAAGCGATGCCGCTCAGATAAATGCATCGCTCGATGACCCATTCCTTAACAAGTTTTCCGTTGAAATTTTTTTGCATTATTTGATGGGCACAAAATCCGTATCTTTGACAATTTGCTGGCCAGCGGGACCAAAGACAAAATCAATAAAACTCTTGACCAATCCCTGAGGATCGCCATTGGTATAGAAAAACAAAGGACGGGAAATATAATACTTGCCGGACACCACATTTTCAAGGGTAGGAGTGTAATATTCATTTTTGGCGTCTTTGGCCACGGCAATGGTTTTTTGGGCTTTGGAAATATAGCCCATACCATAGTAGCCGATGGCGTTGGAATTTTGGGCTACTTCATCGGCAATGGCCTGAGAAGATGGCATCAATAAAGCTGTAGAATCAAATTCAGCGGTAGATTTAAAATCGCCTTTGCGTAAAACATTTTCTTTAAAATAAACATGTGTACCAGAGTTAACTTCCCGAGAAAGAAGCACAATAGACGCATCTTTCCCACCCACCTCTTTCCAATTTTTGATTTTTTCCGTAAAAATATCCGCAAGTTGATCAATGGTGAGTTTGTCGACAGAGTTTGAAGGGTGAACCACCACGGCTATACCATCTAAACCAACTGTAAATTCCTGAGGGTTGATGCCCTTAGTCTTCGCCTGGGCAATTTCTTCCTTTTTCATGGAACGAGAAGATTCGGCAATATCACACGTACCGCTTATTAAAGATGCAATACCTGTACCGGAACCCCCGCCGGTGACCGCAATCAAAACATCCTTATGCTGCTGCATATAGCTTTCCGCCCAGGCCTGCCCTAAATTAACCATGGTATCGGAACCTTTAATTTGAATGGAATTGCCGCCTGCCCAGCTTATAGTCGCCAGAATTATAGTTACGAAGAAAACAAAAATTTTTTTCATATAAACGTCCTTTTTCTTATTTAATTAAAACGCATACTGTGCAGCAGTGATCACTTGATGATCATCAGGACCACCGTGGACTGTTTTATGTACATAATTCAATTGTAGTTTTGTTGTTGGCTTAATTAAGAAATAATTCAAACCCACCGTTGTATCAAATTCCTGATTCCCAGAAGCTCTTTCATTGGCATTAAATCCTTCATACCGAGTGACTACCTGCCATTGAGGGGCCATAAAATATCCTAATTGTGTATACCAGCCATTGGAGGGTACAGCCCCATCTTGTGCTCTCATAAATTCACTCTTGAATGAGAACTTATCGTATTCGAATCTCGCTTCTGCCCCCACACGCTTTTTAACAGAAGAGGTTACGTGGGATATGCGTTCATAAAATGAAGACCCTACCTGTAAACCCTTCCAGAAAGAATGATCAGCTAATGGTTTTAAAATGAATCGACCGACGATGTCTTTATGATCGTTGGTATCAAGTTTATTAGGTCCCTCACCATTAAAAACACCAAGTTGATAGTCAGCATATTTCCACGTTCCTAAAGCCATTACCCCGATATCGCGTTTATCTCCATAGGTACGTCCTATAAAGGAACGCTCAGCCGTATCAATTAGAGCTGATGGGCGAAACCCTTCTTCAGTCACTGGAATTTTATACTGCCCCATTTGAATCGTATGATGCGGTATGCCATCATAACCGACATAAGCATCCTTTAAAATGCTGCGGGTGGTATTATCTTCCCGAACGAGGCTGGGATCAGTCACCAGTTTCCATTTCAAATGATCCAGCATGTTTCCTCCCGCTCCAAGCTCCAGACGACGGTGCTGAAAAGAATCATTGGCATGGCCATCAACCACATACCATTCCTGAACAAGTAAACTTAAACTAGCAGTGCCTTGGCCAACTTTCAGGAATGATGGCTCTTCTTTTTTGATATCAGCTTTAATTTCTTGTTTAAGCTGTTCTTTGACCTCAGCAATCTGCTGAGTCGAAGGTTGTTCTTCCCCTGATTTATTGCTTAATTTTTCGATAATTTCATTCTGTTTTTGAATGACCTGCTGCATTTCTTGCAACTGTCTGCGAAGCTCACGCACCTGTTGGGAAAGTTCTTCATTCGACAAAACCATATTGGTCGATTGTGCCCACACCCCCGGCCCTATCCCAAAAATTAGCACTAACAAAAAAATTATTTTAAGCTTCATGGCTCCTCCTTGGTTATTATGAGACAAGGTAAATATAGAATGCGATTATTAAGATGAGATTAAGGAAATATGAAGTGTTAATAAATTTTCCGAGCTCTTCTACCATTATTTCAAAAGCGAGGGACTTCCTTATAAAATGGTTTCTGTGGTGATCCCTCTCCCGCCGTTGGCGGGATCGGGATAAATTCGGTCATAAACTTACGTTCACTATGCTCCGTAAGTTTAGACCTCATTTATTAAGGAAGGATAAAGGAGAAAAAATTATTTGGTTAAGAAGAATGTCATAAAAGTTTATTCACATTCAAGCAAAAGGTGGTAAATTACATCTCGTAAAACGATTTTTTAATATGAGCGAACAACACATCCATCTAATTTATTGGGCAACCCTCTCTGGTCTGGTCTCCTGTTTGATGACGGGCCTTGGGGCGATTCCTGTCCATTTTGTTAAATATAATTCAAACATCCTCAGGTCTTTTTCTGGATCCTTCGCCGCCGGCATGATGATTTCAGCCTCGGTGTTTTCGCTGGCCCAAGAAGGTATTTCCCTCAAAATCAAAATCCCTCTGGCTCCCTATGAAGTCATGATAGGACTTCTGCTGGGCGCTTTATTTTTCTGGATTACGGATCGAATGGTAGACTACTATCATCTGGAAAGACACTCTTTGGCCAAAGGCTTTTCCAGAAAAGGCATCCTCATTTTTATTTCGATGTTTATCCATTCTATCCCTGAAGGAGTCGCGATTGGGGTAGGATATGCCACCGGTAATTTTCACTTTGGTTTGATTATGGCCATCGCTTTGGGTGTGCATAACATTCCAGAGGGCATTGCCGTGTCTTTGCCGCTTAAAAAAGAAGGGGTCTCGACGTGGCGGTGTGCCTGGGCATCCATTTTGACCAGTGTGCCTCAACCCATTCTCGCCCCTCCTTCGGCCTTAGTAGCTTCACTGATTGAGCCGCTTCTTCCTATCGGGCTAGGGTTTGCTGGCGGGGCGATGATTTATATGGTCGTGGCTGAGCTGCTGCCAGAGGCAGTGGAGGAAGGCGGCAAAACTCTCACCTCATGGGGAGTTATGTTAGGCCTTGTGAGCATGCTTCTTATTACCAATCTCATTGACCTGCTACCAACGCCGTAGAAATTCTGTCACCCCCCGAATGTATTAATCGGGAATGACGTAGAACTATTTAACCGCAGGTGTTACTACTTGAGGGGCCGCTGTCACTGGCGGAGCATTTTGAATATCCAAAATCTTGACTTTAAAGGTCAGCTGTTTGCCAGCCAAAGGATGATTGAAATCCAGAATCACTGTATCGCCTTTCATTTGAGAAATAACCGCCGGGAAGCTTTGGCCATCAGGAGCTGTGGCCCGCAAAACCATACCGACTTTGGGTTCAACATTGGCTGGCATTTTGTTTTTAGGAAATTCTTTAAGGGCTCTGGGGTCGGCTTCTCCATAAGCATCTTTGGGGATCACAGTGATAATTTTTTCTTCCCCTACACGCATACCTTCAATGCCTCTTTCCAAGCCGGGAATAATCATACGGCCACCATCAATAAACTCCAGCGGCTTTTTTCCGACGGAAGTTTCTATCTGCTCATTATTGACCATCAAAGTGTAATCCATTTTAACTTTCTTTCCTGCGGTGACCACGGCATCCTCAGCAAAGCATGCCGACATCCAACCTGCCACAACAACCGCTAGAATCGTAATTTTTGTAGAAATCATATTCTTCCTTTCTTTTTACAAATTTTGAATAGGGTTATGATAGCACGATTTTTTTATTTTGCAATAGCCTGCCTGCCGGCAGGCAGGTATAAAAAAGCCAGCATATACAAAAACAAAAACCAGAGCATAGGACTATGCTTGCTCCCGAGGACAAACCAAGATAATAAGATATAAAAACCCCTCCTGAAGCTGACAGTGCCGCCAGTACGCAGGACCATAGGATCATGATTCCCAGACGGTTGGTTAAAAATCTGGCGGCCGCCGCAGGGATCACCAGCAGGGCGTTGGTTAAAATGGTGCCCACGGCCTGGATACCAACAACCACCGTTAAGGCCAGAAATAACAGCAGACCATAACGTAAGAGATTTAAAGGAATGCCTATGGTCTTAGCATAATCGGGATCGACGCATAACAGCTTTAATTCCTTATAAAATAAAAAGAGCGCGCCCAGAGTGAGAACGGTAATCCCGCCGATCAAATATAAATCTCCTTGACTGATTCCTAAAATATTACCGAAAAGCATGGCCGACATATCACGATAAGATTTGGTAGAACTGATGATTAAAACACCTAAAGCAAACATCACCGTAGGAATGATTCCAATAGAAGTATCCTCGTAAACCGCTTCATCCTTCGCTAAAAAAACAATCAATAGGGCGGTAAAAATAGTGGCTACGACAGCCCCCCCAAAAACATTGAATCCTAAAACATAAGCGATGGCCAGCCCCGGCAAGGCGCTGTGGCTCAAGGCATGGCCGACTAAAGACATCCGCCGCAAGACCACCAGCGTCCCTAAACAAGCGCAAAGTACACCGACTACAATAGCGGCGACCAGGGCTCGTTGCATAAATACATATTGAAAAGGTTCCAGGAATATATTCATTTTACCGTATCATTTCCCCGTCTTGAAGATAAACGGCTCCATCGTAAATACCTTCTTCTTGGTCATAATAATGAGTGGCTACAATGACAGTCTTACCTTCGCCTTTAATATTGGATAATACATTTTTGACCGTTTCACGGGTCGCTGCATCGATGGCATTGAGGGGTTCGTCCATCAAGAAAAGGTCTGCGTTTTGAGCCAGGGCCCGCGCAATCAATACTCGCTGCTGCTGCCCTCCTGACAACTGATTAATGTGTCGGTGAGCTAAATCCGCTATTCCCAATTGTTGAAGGGCCTTTGCCACGATGCCTTTATCTTTTGGGCCAAGATTTTTAAACCACCCCAGATAGATATATCGTCCGGTTAATACCAAATCCATCACAGTCATTGGAAACAACCAGTCGATTTCGCTGCGCTGTGGCAGATAAACCACTCGCTGATGGCAAGCTCCCAGCGAATGCCCAAACACACTTACCTCTCCCGAATGAACAGGTAAAAGTCCACTAATAGCCTTAAATAGAGTAGATTTCCCAGCCCCATTTGGGCCCACCAAAGCCATGACCGTCCCTGGGGACACAGTGACGCTAAAATGATTAAGCGCCGGTTTTTCCTGGCCTGAATAAAAAACAGTCAAGTCCTGCACCAAGAGCGCCGCAGCTTCTTTTAATGGCCGACTATGACGATGGGAACAATAAGGAATCATTTTAAATATTCTGTCAAAACATTGACGTTATGCCGCATCATTTTAATATACGTATCCCCATCGCTCCCCGGTTTGCCTAAAGCATCTGTGTAAAGGCTGGTTGCCACCCGCACGCCAACATCCTGCCCCAGGGCTTGCATGAGCTTAGGACGATGGGTGTTCTCGGTAAAAATGGCTTTGACTTTAGTCTCGCGGATTTTTTTGACCAAACCTGCCATCTGCGCGGCAGAAGGATCAGCCGCTTCAGTGGTCATGGATTCAAGGGCTGCTCCAATCAATTGAAAACCATACCGACGACAAAAATAACCAAACGTATCGTGCGAGGTCACCAGTTTACGGTCTTGCAATGGTATAATTTCTAATTGTCCCAACACCCACTGATCCAGCTGATCTAATTGCTCTAAATATTTTCTAGCATTACCCTGATAATACACCGCATGTTGAGGATCCGCCATGGATAAGCCATCTTGAATACGCCTGACCATGACCATGGCATTGGCCACATCATGCCAGAGGTGCGGATCTATTTCTCGATCTCTTTTAATAGATTCAACCCCATCAATAACTATGATACGTTTAGCTTTAGAACCAGAGGCGCTATAAAGATCATCCAACCAATGTTCGAAATGCAGCCCATTTTCAAAAATAACATCTGCCTTGGACAGAATGACGTCATCTTGCGGGGTAGGTTCAAATGTGTGAACATCACCGTCAGGTCCTACCAGGATCGTCAAGTCGATAGCATCACCACCAACATTCTTAACTAAATCCCCTAATACACTAAACGTCGCTACCACATTTAATTTATGCGGATCAGCGTGAATTGAGAAAGGGTATAAAAAACACCCTATACTAACGAGAAGCGCACACCAAAACATCTTCATGGCACTCCTTACATTCTTTGGTCCCGTGATGTTTGGTTAATTCATTCCAATGTTTTTTGCGATGGGGGGTCAATACCCCGCTGCCTCGGCAAAAGGGACATACATTATCCAAGGCCTCCAGGACAGCGGCCCGGATGAACTCTGAACGATTGGGAATTTTCTTTAATAATTTCACCAAATCTTTGCCGACTTTAAAAGTAATGACTTCGAGATCTTTCATGTTGGGCATAATCCCTTCTGAGGTATTACCAAGTAATACGCTAGTATATAAAAATTTTCTTTTTTGTCAATTTCTTATTTCCCCTAAAAGCGTTTTTTATATTTCAAATAAAATTCGCCATCATCTTGTCTTTGTGGAACAGCGGTTGTTCCTGTGGGAGTTGAATCCGGGGCGGGAAGAAACTTTCTGGCGACATTAATCGAAATTCTATCCGTTACATTCATTTGCCCTTCGATGGTCTTGGCATAGCCGGGGATTTGTACCTGCCCAGGTAAAGAAGGCATTCCTTCAAATTCCATGCCTACATTAAAGGCCTCATTGAGCTTTTTGCGTATGCCCACTCCTTGGGATAGGTCATTCCCAACCCCTGACCAGCTTTGGCCGGTCGCCAGGGTCACAAGAATTTCCTCTTCTGAAAGAGGCGGGTCTGAATTAAAAAACAATAAAGGTTTTTGTAAGGAGCCTTTGATGGC
>JAHFGE010000009.1:0-1129 GCA_023247575.1 Candidatus Omnitrophota bacterium
TCCCCCGCCTTGCCATGATAATAAACTCCCCAACGAGCAGCTTCAAAAGGATCAATACCCTGCGCTAAAAAGGCGGCAATCATGCCAGCCAGAACATCGCCACTACCTGCCGTGGCCATTCCCACATTGCCTGTTGTGTTAACAATAATTTTTCCATTAAAAGAAGCAATTACACTCCTATGACCCTTTAGCACAAGAATACATTTATTTTGACGAGCGAACTCTAAAGCCGCTCCTTGACGATTACCTTCTATCTCTTTAACAGTTTTCTTTGTCAACCGGGCCATCTCCCCAGCATGAGGTGTTAACACACGAGGGCCCTTGGCCTTTATCAGTAGAGACACAAAATTTTGTGTCTCTACCAAAGCATAAAGAGCATCCGCATCAACGACCATAGGCCCAGGATAATGCTCCACCAATTTTTCTACTAAATGGCCTGTACTAGCCTCTCGACCTAAACCAGGCCCTATGGCGATAGCATTGTATTTAGAAAAATTTCTCTTGATTAAAAAAAAGGATCGTAAAGAGAACGCTCCTCTAAGCGTCTGTGGTAGGGCCAAAGTCATCACCACATGAACAATTTTCTTTTGAAGAGTCAAGTTAAGACTTTCAGGGACCGCGGCTGTGACTAAGCCAGCGCCAGATCGCACAGCGGCCAAAGAGCATAGAGCAGAGGCGCCTAACATAGGAGCCGATCCGGCAATGACCAGCACATGGCCAAAATCTTTTTTATTCCTATAAGGATTACGACGTAACAATACAGAAGGCCGTGGCATAAGCTTTGGAATGGGAAATAGAAATTAAAATATGTTTTTTAAAATTTCGTCGATGGTATTGACACATCGGCCTGCCCTGGCGATCGTTGGTAATGGTGACATCGTGCCAAGAGAATTGAGGGTCTCTCATGGCCTTGAAAATAGCTTCTTTAGCCGCAAAACGTCCGGCATAATGAGCGAAGGGTTGTTGATAACGCTTAGCCCCGGCGATTTCCTCATCAGTGAGGATATGTTTTAAAAAGTCTTCTCCCCAGCGGTCAATCGCTTTTTTAATGCGCTCGATTTCAACGATGTCGGTGCCAATGTCGAAAATCATACAATTTTCAACATCTCCCTCACCGCCTGTATCAAGC
>JAHFGE010000009.1:1139-27088 GCA_023247575.1 Candidatus Omnitrophota bacterium
ACTTCGTTCGCAATGACACTATATTTACCATTTCCTTAACCGCCTGTTTCAAGCCTACCGTCAGCGCCCGTGAAATAATGGCATGGCCAATATTGAGTTCTTTTATTCCCTTAATATGAGCAATGGCCGCCGTATTGTGATAGTTGAGGCCATGACCTGCGTTGACGATTAATCCCCCTCGGTGGGCGTAAGAAGTCATCGCTTTAATTTTGGCCAATTCCTTAGCCTGTGATCGTCGGGCAAAGGCCCGGGCATAGGCACCGGTATGTAACTCAATCATAGGTACATTTAAAGATCTGCTAGCATCAATTTGCCTTTGATCAGGATCGATAAAGAGGCTGACAGTAATGCCATTTTGTTGTAAACGGCCACAAACGGACATGAGGCGCTTTCGATGGGAAACTACATCCAGTCCGCCTTCGGTGGTAACTTCCTGACGGCGTTCAGGAACAAGGGTCGCCTGATCAGGTTTGATCTGCAGAGCTATCCTGACAATTTCTTCAGCCGCCGACATCTCCAGATTAAACTTCCCCCTCATGCTCTTGCGTAACAACACCACGTCCATGTCCTGAATATGGCGACGGTCTTCCCTTAAATGGGCCACAATACTATGGGCTCCAGCTTCCTGGCAAAGTCTAGCGGCCTCGATAGGATCGGGATCGGTTTCTCGCCGGGCCTGACGTAACGTCGCCACATGATCTATATTGACACCTAATTTGGGCATACTCACCCGCTTTTCACATACAGCCATGTGATAATCGCCAGCCCCAACGCCACAAGCTTAAGCACTAAATTGTATTCAAACCATTGCCTCATAATTTCCCTTTTTTCGAAGGACTTAAAAGTTCTATAAGTAGATTGGCAAAATGCTGCTGGTTATCCATTTTAATCAAGCGGCCTTCATAAACCACACTCACGTTGCCTGTTTCTTCAGAAACCAAAACAATCACCGCATCTGTATGTTCGCTTAAGCCCAGAGCCGCCCGATGACGCGTTCCTACTGTTTTACTGACGGAAGGGTTGTCCGATAATGGAAATAAACAAGAAGAAGCCGCAATTCGTTCTCCTTGAATAACTACTCCCCCATCATGTAAAGGAGTTGGGGGCATGAATATGGTCTGTAAAAGAGGAGAAGAAACTTTGGAATCCAGGGCCACCCCGCTTTCAATGTACATATTCAATTTCATTTGCCGCTCGATAGCAATTAAACAGCCTATTTTCGTTCTTGATAATTTGTACACCGCGTTGGAAATCTCATCAATGAGAGCCATCAGTTCCGGCTCCCCTAAAGAAATACTAAATAGATGTTGCTGGCCCAGGCGGGCCAGTCCAGAACGCAATTCATGTTGAAAAATAACCACAATGACAATAATCCAGATCGAAAAGAAATTTCGTAATAACCAATGAAGAACTTGAAAGCCCAGCAGTTGAGAAAGCAAAAGGGCAATAATAAGATAGGCAATTCCTTTAAGGACTTGAAAAGCGCGGGTCCCTTCAAAGAACAATAAAATGCGGTAAAAAACAACCCACAGAATGCCAATTTCAATAAAAGGTTTTATAAGTTCAATGAAATGATGGACTGGCATATATTTTTATTGTACCTTGCTTAAATGTTTTTTTCTAGAAAATTACTCATATCTTCAGGCAAGGGGGCTTTCACGCTGACATACGTACCCTTCACCGGATGAGGCCACGACAATTGGGCGGCATGCAAAGCAATGCGGCGAAAACGCAAAGCAAAATCTTTACGAAAAGCATACTTGTCTTCTCCGACCAAAGGATGACCTAATTGGACAAAATGAATGCGGATCTGGTTAGTTCGCCCCGTAATAGGGTTCACTTCCACTACCGTGTAATCTCGTCGATAATCAATGACCTTATAGAGCGTCAAGGCCGATTGAGCCGGTATGTTTTTTTGAAATTTTCTTTGATAAAAATCTTTGATGGGGATGCGAATTTTCCCTACAGAGGCCTGCAGGGACCCCTGTACAAAAGTGAGATAGGTTTTTTTCACCTTTTTCTCTTGAAACGCTTGCATGAGGATGGCCCGGTTCCTTTTACCCTTAGCAAAAAGAATGACTCCAGAGGTATCCCGGTCTAATCGATGGGCTGGATATAAATGAGGGCCGCCTTGATGCTGTTGATTAACGATCGAGACTAAGGTGGTTGGTTCATTTTTAGCGGTCGGAATCACCAGAAGACCAGCGGGTTTATCAAAAGCAATGCAATCTTCGTCTTCGTATAAAGTCTTTATCACATAAGAAGGTTTATGGACGGGAAGAACCATGTCCATCGTCATATAGAATTTATCGCAGATGACTCGGCATCATGGTGAGGAGCAGGGTCTTTTTTAAGCGACTCCCTCGCTTTTTGCTCGGGATGGTGAGCGAAAGTCGAACCAGAACCATGGGCGTGCATGACGGAATCTACAAACTCACGAATAACCAGGCTGTCGCGCGCCGAAATATCGCTAAAAAAGATGGCGGTCTGAAATCCCTCTGTTGCCGACTGGCTGCGTATCACCACCCCTTCACAGCTGATGCGTTTGGTAGCCACTCCATGACTTCGCCGCAAAGGTAAAAGCAAATGTAATTTCAATTTTGTCATGGGAGCAATAAATTTATCAATAAGGCACAGAGCCCCTGAGCAACTTAAATTTCTGGTCTGCGTGACGATATCAACCTCGCCACTAGAAATTTTAAGCGGGATATTTTGCTCTAGACGGGGATGATGACGACGTTCAGTTTCCTGCTCACGAAATACCACCATTTACCCCTTGGGTTGCTCCAACGCTGCTGTCGGGGCTGGTCCTGCCTTTGGCAAGTCTGACGGAGCAGGTACAGCTTCAGCTGTAGAGGAAGGTTTCCCTGGCTTGTCAGCCAGAACAGGCGAACCCTCTCCTACCTTAGCGGCATTGGCTTTTTTAAAACAATTGATGTTACAGTAGTAGGCCCCGTTGCGATAATAGCGTCTAGCCTTTTTAAGAGGTTTTTTACACGCCGGACAATTCTTGACTTCCTCAACGGCTGGTCCCGCCTTTGGCGGAGTTGGTGCCTGTTTTGCTGTTGTTTCTGGCATCAATATTTTCTCCTTATTTTCCCTACTCTGCTTCGCCGCTTCTTAAATAAATTTCACATTGGCGAAGACCGATATAGTCCTGAATGGCAGATGTTTCTCCACCGGCAATTAACCGGACTCCTACGTCCCAGGCATCATCTCGATAAGGCGCTTGCCTGACCCAAACAACTTGAGCACTCGCAGGAATAATACGCGTTTGCCCTGGCAAACGAATCTGTAGCCCAACAACAGTATTCTCTGCAATATATTCATTAATACTAAGCTTTAATCCCATCTGGCTAATATCTTTAGCCGCTGCCCCTTGCAAGGCAGATTCTACGCTTCTTTGATATTCAACAGGCTCATAAAATGGAACACGAATAAATTTCCGTCTGTCTTGCATATAACCAGACACCCAAAAATAATTTATGCTTGGGGGTAAGTATATCATAATATGAACGACTGACAAGGAAGAACTTAAACAGGAAGAACTTAAACAAAAGGCAAAAAAGGACGACCCCCACTACTGTCTTGTGACAGAAAGACGTGAGGGCCGTTTGTGGATGCCACCCCGCCCCATTCCGGAGTGGCTGAGGAAAAACTCGTACTAATGCTAATGCTTGAGCAGCTTATCCAGATAATGGGCCGCATGCTCACGACCGCCAATACCAAAGGCCAGACCTAAGGCCAAGGCAAAAGCGGCAATCATTAACGTCAAGGCGGTACCGGTAAACAAAAAGCCAAGGCCAATTTTATCTGCAAAACCGATAAAGGCCGTGGCCACCACCGCCCATTTACTAAAAGTAGCCATTAAATCAGGTTTCGGCATACCACAGTTAGCAGCGACCAAGCGTACAAAAATAGCTACGATCTGCGCTAGGATAATACCGACTATCAACAGAACTGCAGCTGTGACCACCGTAGGTACATAGGCCATCAAACGATCGGTCACATCCCCTAGTACGGCGATGCCTGTAATTTTCAAGGCAATCACAAAGGTTGCGATATAGAATACCCAACTAACAATATAACCAATGCCCTCAGAGGCCGTACCTTTGATTCCGCCGGTTTCCAAAACGCGATCAAGCCCAATAGCGCGGCTTAACTTATCGAGATGAATATCTTTAAGAAAGCCTGCTATTAACTTGCCTAAACTCCTGGCCGCTAAAGAACCAATCACTAACACAGCTAACACCCCGACAATCATCGGAAGATAACTATACACGAAACCCGCTACTGTTTTAAGTGGATCTACGATCAAATAAATCGCATTCATATGGACTCTCCTTTCCATTTCCTGGTTCCACCAAGCCAAGGCAGTACCAGGAGGATTTGAAGGCCCTGTTGGGCCTCCTATATAAAATATAGCATGTGTGCAGGTGAAATCAAGGCTGCGGAGGGGTTTTTAAGAAATCGTTTTCTTATTTTTGCTTATCTGCTTCCACGTTAATGTCAACAGCCACTTCATTACCAACGGCCAAGCCACCCTGATCTAAAGTTTTATTATAATTAATACCATAATCCTGACGATTCAAAGTAAAGCTACCGCTAATACCAATGGCAGTATTGGTACCCATAGTCTTAACCGGCCCTGAAATAGTGACAGGAATGCTTACCTCCTTGGTCACCCCTTTCATGGTCAAGTCCCCCACCATTTCACCAGAAGTGATTTTCTTGCTGACAAAGGTAATGGTGGGAAATTTGGCAGTATCAAAAAAGTCGCCACTGCGCAAATGCCCATCACGTTTATCATTACGAGTATCGATGCTTTCTGCTTGAATGGTGACCTTCACTTTGGAATTGGCCAAATCATTTGGATCATAAATAATCTGACCCTCATATTTGTCAAACTGTCCAGTAACATTACTGAGCATCATGTGTCTGATGGAAAAACCCAACGTTGAATGCAGAGGGTCGATTTGATAAGTGTCCGCTGCCCATGCCGATGTCGTAATGAAACCTAATGTAACAACTAAACTCCAGATTACTTTGCGCATACATCCTCCTTTTATGAACTCCCCCATTCCCCCTCTTTATTAAAGAGGGGGTTAGGGGGAGTTAGTTCTTGATTCCAATCCCATTTTTTAACAGCCATATATTAACCTGCCACAAGACCAACGTCAAAAAAATAAGAAGGCCCGCACTAAAAATAACACTGACATCGCAGAACCCGAAAAAACCAAAACGGAAGCCATTGACCATATAAAGTAACGGGTTTAATTTGGAAACGTTTTGCCAGAACACAGGCAGCTTAAGAATGGAATAAAAAATCCCTCCTAAATAAATCAGGGGGACCAAAATAAAATTTTGGAACATAGCTACCTCATCAAAATTTTTAGCAAAAATCCCATTAATGAGACCAGCCAAAGAAAAAACAGCTGCCGTAAGAATGATAAACATAATGACAATGCCGATGTGATCAATAGCCGGATGAGTAAAAAAACAGGAGACCAAAAACACCAATATCCCTACGACGATTCCTCGCATAATGCCGGTGCAAATGTATCCTGCCACGATGACCCACTCATGCATGGGAGCCACCAGCATTTCTTCGATATTACGCTGGAATTTAGCGCCGAAAAAAGAACTGACGACATTACTGTAAGCGCTGTTAATAACGGCCATCATCACCAGCCCCGGTACTAGAAAAGACATGTAACTGATGCCGTGGATAGGCCCCACCTGAGAGCCAATAAATTTACCAAAAATAATAAAATACAGAGTCTGGGTGACCAAAGGAGGCAAAAGGGTTTGCGTCCAGATTCTTAAAATTCTGGCGACCTCCTTACGTACTAAAGTTTGAAAAGCAATCCATTGGGAATTCATAATAACGATAAAAATAACCTTTCTAGACGATGTTCTTTAGGATGCACGTCCGTAACAGCAAAACCATTTTGGATAAGTTTGATGAGCAGATCATTGAGTTGCTCGTCACGATTTAAATTAACTTCCAACGTATGCTCATCAATAACCACAGGGGCATACGATTGAATACCATCCAGTGGCTGCATGTTCCTGACGGTGATGACATAAGTTTCCTGCTGAATGAGTTTATTAAGGTTCTTGACGCTATCCAAGCGGACAATCTCTCCTTCCTTAAGGATGGCCGCATGACGGCACATTTGCTGGACCTCCTCTAAATAATGGGTGGTCAAAAGGATGGTCACCCCACCCGCGTTGAGTTCCCGCAAATAATCCCACATGCCAAAACGCAGCTGAACATCGACGCCGGCGGTTGGTTCATCCAGGATAAGAATTTCAGGTTTATGCACCAGGGCACGCGCAATCATCAAACGCCGTTTCAAACCGCCGGACAGCGTACGAGCTATGGAACTACGTTTCTCCCATAACCCCACTTTCTTTAAAACTTCTTCGGAATTTGTTAATGCCGTTACCCTGTCGATGCCATAAAATCCTGCCTGGGTCGCCACAATGTCCTGAACCTTTTCAAACATATGAAAATTAAACTCCTGCGGCACGACGCCCATGATCCTTTTGGCCTGATCGAATTGGCGATCAATATCATAATTAAAAATTTTAACGCTGCCGGAGGTTTTATTGACGAGGCCAATGAGAATACTGATGATCGTTGTTTTCCCTGCGCCGTTAGCTCCCAGCAAAGCGAAAAAATCACCCTTGGCTACCGTTAAATTTACTCCCTTAACCGCCCTGGTGCCAGTTTTATAAATTTTCACAAGATTGTTAATTTCAATGGCGTTCATAAAATTATCGTACGGGCTTGATTAATCAAGCCCCTACTTCTTAATAACAATCACTTCCTCTACCTGCGATAAATCAACCGCAGGCTCTACCAAACATTCAACCGTGCGGCTATTGATGCTGGCTTGGACATCTGTGACTTCTCCGATCAAAATACCTTCCGGAAAAACGGAACTTAAACTGGACGTAATCACTCGATCGCCTACTTTGACGTCGGCTTTGTCCGTCAAATATTCTAAGCGACATAATCCTTGTAAAGAACCTGTGACAAGACCGCTTTCTCGAGAACGCCCAACCAGGGCCGCCACACTAAAATTGGGATCTAAAAGCAAAATAACTTTGGCCGTATGGTTGCCAGTCTCGAAGATACGCCCCACCACCCCTAACGGTGAAACAACGGGCATACCCACCTTCAAACCATCTTTTTGCCCATGGTCAATAATCAAAGAAGCATTCCAATTGGAAGGATCACGGCCGATCACCTTGGCGACCATAGAAGTATAATTCTGCGTACGGCGGAACTCTGTGATGGTGGCATAACGTTTATTTTCTTCTACAGCTTCTTGTAAATAAACTAAGCGCGCTTTCAAAGCTTCCACTTGTTTTTTAAGCCTTAAATATTCATCGTAGGTCTCACGAAAATAAAAAAGTTTTTTAAGTTCAAACAAGGGGGCCTCGAACCACTGTACTGGCCTGACCGTCGCATCCAGCAAAAACGTAGGCCTTAGTGATTGAGGATGAAAAAGGATCATTAAAAGAGGAACAACGAGGATACTAACGTAAATGGCTTTCTTGAGATATTTGCGAAGCACGGGACATTAAAAATCTAATTTATGGTGCTGGGTAAAGCGTCGGCGTAAAGCCGGAGACATGTTGAGCGTCTCCCCTGTACCATTAACGACGGCGGTTAAGGGATCATCGGCCACATGCACAGGCAAGCCTGTTTCTTCGGCAATACGTTTATCAATGCCACGCAACAGTGAACCACCACCGGCCATAACGATACCGCGATCGATTAAGTCGGCTGCCAACTCCGGAGGGGTATGCTCTAAGGTGGATTTCGAAGCATCCACGATGGCTTGCACAGGATCTGCCAATGCTTCCCGGATTTCGACAGAAGTAATGTTAATGGTTTTGGGCAGGCCCGCAATCAAATCGCGGCCGCGCACATCCATATTCAACTCTTCGTCCAAAGGATAAGCTGACCCCAAACGGATTTTAATCTCTTCGGCGGTACGCTCACCAATCATTAAGTTATACGTCTTGCGTAAATATTCAATAATGGCCATGTCCATCTCATCTCCAGCAATGCGGATGGACTTGGCATAAACCATGCCACCTAAAGAAATAACGGCAAATTCGGTCGTACCGCCGCCAATATCAATAATCATATTCCCAGCCGGTTCATGCACCGGAAGACCGACACCAATAGCGGCTGCTTTAGGTTCTTCAATGAGAATCACATGACGAGCACCAGCATGTTCGGCGGAATCGATCACGGCTCGTTTCTCTACTTCCGTAATTCCGGAAGGAATGGCAATGACAATGGTGGGACGAAAGGAAAATTTACTCGGCTGTACTTTCTGAATAAAATATTTAAGCATAGCCTCCGTCACTTCAAAATCTGAAATAACACCATCTTTCATAGGACGGATAGCCACGATACTGCCAGGGGTGCGGCCCAACATGCGCTTGGCTTCTTCCCCTACCGCCAGCACACGGTTCGTATCTTTTTCAATAGCCACCACTGATGGTTCGCACAAGACCACGCCTTCCCCTTTAACATAGACGAGGGTCGTGGCCGTTCCTAAGTCAATGCCCATGTCTTTGGAAAATAAACTGGAAACGTAATCGGAGGCCTTGCGGAAAATCTTCTGAAATCGATTCATAATAGGCACCATCTTAACCAAAAGCCACCCGAGTGTCAACGGATTTTATAAACCCAATGATTTCATATCTTTAACAAAACACGGATAGGATTTACGGCAGGATTCGATACCTTTGACGCAACAGCCGATTTTCAAGCCTAAGATGGTAAAAGCCATGGCCAGACGATGGTCACGATGGCTGTCCAGAAATTGTCCTGTTCGATAAAAAGTTCTGGGTGTGATGACTAAGGCGCCGGACGCTTCTTTCACATCAGCATTTATTTTCAGCAACTCTTTTCGCAGATCACTGATACGATCGGATTCTTTGAATCGAGCATGATAAATATTAGCCAGATGAGTTTGTCCTTTCGCAAAAAGAGCCAACACCGCCATAATCGGCACCAGGTCAGGACAATCTTTCAACGAAAATACCCCTCCCTTTAATGGAAAAGGGCCGCTCATAGTTATTGCCGTCGCGGTCTTTTTAAAAGCAACACCCATTCGTTTTAAAAATTGCAAGATATGTCCATCCGACTGGATCAAATCATCCTTAAGGTATCCTTTAAGCGTAACCTGAGAAGGCAAAAGACAGGCTGCGGCCATGGGAAATGCGGCCAGACCATAATCCGATGGCACAGTAAAATTCTTTAAACCCTTAAACTTTTGGTCACCTTTAATATAAAATCCCTTACGCTGTTCATATATTTTTATGCCAGCCTTAGATAAAATCTGAATGGTCATCGTAATGTAATCTTTGGAGACCATCTCTCTGCCTCTGTTGATCAACCAAGAATCTTTTGTTAAACGCGGTAAAGCAATTAACAATGCAGAAATAAATTGGGAACTTAGGCTGCCATCAATTTTAATAACACCGCCTTTTACTTCTCCATCTTTATAAACAATAGGCACAGACTCTTGAGGGCCGCTGCCTCGAATATCCATCCCCTGTGCACGCAAGCTTTCACATAAATGGGCGTTGGGCCTGCCCACCAAAGTGCCCCGGCCTTTCACAACGGCAGACTTTGTATGCAAAGATAATAATGGCAACAGAAATCTTAGAGTCGTCCCTGATTCACCCACCTGAAAAATTTTTGATCCTTTGATTAAATCATTAGCCGTTCGCGCGGCTACTTTCGCATCATCGCAATCCGAAAGATTTCTAATAATGGATTTTCCCCCGCATGCGGCAATCATTGAAGCGCGGATAGAGTAAGATTTTGAGGCAGGCAGATCAATAGTGCCTTTTAAAAATCGAACTGGCTTGACCTTGAGGATCATGACTGCTTTAACACTACAGTGTCGTTCTTGCGAACTTTATGGCTGGAAAACGGCGGAACAAAATCAGCAGCACACATTTCATCCTGAACACGGGAAACTTTAACATCACCTAAATACTCGTCCCCTCGATAGACGGAAAGAATGCCACCAGATTTAACACCTTGGTGAGTGCCAAGACTACAAATCACAAATTCTGTGTCTTTATCCACACTCAAAATCTTTCCCTTGGCCCCCCCTTGAGGATTGATCACAATTTTATCCAGTTCCATTTTATTCTTGGGCAGTGAAGGAGGAGGAACCTCACTGGCCACTTGTTGTTGAGGAGGGCGTTCACTATAAGGCTTCATGCTGGCCTTCAACTCGGTTAATTGGTTATCCACCACCTTTTTAGCCTGCTGCAACTGGTCATATTTATCCTGAAGACCTTTGGTTTTTTCTTGCTGAGCCTTTAACAGGTCCTGGGTCTCTTGGAATTTTTTGGCCACCTCATCCAAATCGGAATGAATTTTATCTTTTTCTTTTTTAGCCGCCTCCATAGCATCCTTCAAAGATGCATTTTCCTTTTTTAACTCATTGCGTAAGCCTTCCTTAAGTTCTATTTCATCCATCAGACTATTGATTTTCTTGTCCGCTTCTTTATTCTTATCTTCTAAAAGGGCCACCTGCTTTCTGGTATCTTTAAGATCAGCCTGCAATTTATCTTGTTGCTGCCGGCTTTCTTCCAGTTGAATTTCCAAATCTTTGCTGTGCTGAATTTCCTTTTGATATAAAAAGAATCCTATGGCCGTCGAAGAGGCCAGCAAAAGCAACATTAAGATAATAAAAATAGTGGAGGTCTTGCCTGAGTTATTCATCATCATGTTCATTATAAGAAAAAGTCAGCTCTAGTAAAGGGTAAATTCTTAATTTCTTAATTTCTTTTTCCTGCCTCCCCAACCCCTGCCTCGCCGGCGGGCGGGCCGGGGGTTGAGAAAGTTGTTGGCAGTGGACAAGAGAATTCAATGTGCTGCTTAGTTATAGGATGGGTCAAAGCAATGCTTTGAGCATGAAGGGCCAGCCGCGGGAAACTCTCTTTGCGGCCATACTTGCCGTCGCCTAAAATGGGATGCCCTAAATGCTTCATGTGTAATCTTAACTGATGAGTACGACCGGTCTGAGGATAAAGCGCCATCAAGGTCGATTTCTTAAAACGTTTGAGGACTTGATAAAGCGTGACTGCCTTTTGGCCCTGGCCTTCTTCGACAATGCGGCGCTGGTCATAATATTTTTGATGGCGGCCGATTGGGGCATTAATCATACCTTGATCAAATTGTACGATACCTTCAACTCGGGCCACATAGCGTTTGACCACTGTATGTTTTTCAAATTGCCTGGCTAAGCGGGCATGGGCCACATTCGTTTTAGCGATCACTATAAGGCCTGAAGTATCTTTATCCAGCCGGTGCACGATGCCTGGACGTACAGGACCATTAATATCGGAGAGTTCTTCAAATTTTCCCACCAGGGCATTGACTAAAGTGCCCCTGTGACTGCCTGCCGCCGGATGCACGGTTAAATCCACCGGTTTATTAATGATAACGATATCAGGGTCTTCATAGAAAATATCCAATTCCATTTTCTGGGCAGTCAGATACTGAGGTCCCAAAACGTTAGAATCAAGATTAACCTCTACCTTGTCCCCGGCCATGACTTTATATTTAGTTTTAGCTTGTTTACCGTTAACAGTAACGGATTGATTGTCGATGAGTTTCTTAACGAAACTGCGGGAAGGAATATTTTCGATAATGTGGGTCAGATACACATCCAAGCGCAAACCTTCATGAGCCTCTTCGACAACGAAATATTGTTTCATTTTAACCAGAATTTTTTGGGCGAGGCATGAACCGAGATAACAGCACAAAACCTACCACCATAATTCCTAAGGCCATATACTGAGCTAAGCTTAATCCCATCCATAAAATATCATGGTCGGCACGGAAAAATTCCACGATAAACCGCTCTACGGCTCCCAGCCATAAATAGAGAACAAAAATCATACCCTGGTGATGAGGCTTGGTAAGGGCTATTTTGAGAATACAAAAAACCAGGAAAAGTCCTGCGGTTTCATACAGTTGAGTCGGATGAAGTCTGGCCCCGACGGTACCGTCGGGGCTGGATCCATGCACCGGAAAATAAATACCCCAAAACACTGGTTTCCCATAACAGCAACCGTTTAAAAAACAACCGATACGGCCAATGGATTGCCCCAAAGCAATGTAAGGCGCCACTAAATCCAAAATCAATTTTAATGGTAATTTTTTACGACGTATAAACCAAACTCCTGCCCATGCACCGCCCAACAGGCCTCCCTGCCAGGCCAAACCACCATGCCAAAGCATGACGATCTCCAGCGGATTTTGTCCAAAGTAATCCCACGTGATACTGATGTAAAAAATTCTGGCCCCCAGAATCCCTCCAACCATTGTCCAAAACGTCAAATCATAAATAATATCGGAAGGAATTTTATAAATTTTGGCATCTCGGCTGAGCAGCCAGGCACAGATGACTACGCTTAAAGCAATCATGACGCCGTAGGAATAAATAGTCACAGGACCTATTTTGAAAAGGATGGGATGCATAAATAATTATTTTCGAACCCGCGGATTTCGAACTCTATGATCTTGCTGGCGCATGCACTTAAAAAGTATGATGACTGCGCCAATGGTGATAACGCTATCGGCAATATTAAACACCGGCCACACACGAAGGTCAATAAAATCAATCACATAACCAAAACAAATACGATCAATTAAATTTCCGATGGCCCCCCCTAATATCAAGGAAAAGGCTACCATATAAACCCGGCTTAACTGTTGGGCATAATGATAATAATAAATGTTATAGATTAATAGACCTGTAAGAACTAAAGGAAGGATAAAATAAACAAAATCAGAATCTTTGAACAAGCCAAAAGCAATCCCCGTATTATGAACAAGAGTAAAATGCAAAACATTCCTGATAAGAATCAGGGATTCGTTTAAATCCAGAAGATGGGAGAAGAAAATTTTGCTGAATCTATCGATGGCAATGATACCCAAAACACCGCTAATAAAAATAGCAATATCTACTTGGGAGCGTTTTAAATCATTCATGAGGCCTTACTTACGCCGTGATTCCAATTTCTGTTGGCATTTCAAACAGGTTCGAGCATGAGGTAAGGCTTTAAGACGACGAGCGGAAATAGGTTTCTTGCATTCAAAGCATAGGCCATAAGTACCCTCCATGATACGGGCCATGGCCTGATCAATGCGCATGAGAAGCTCGCGGTCATTAGCGGCCAAACCCATGGCAAATTCCCGATCATACATATCCGTGGCCACATCAGCCATATGTAAAGCATGACCGGATACATCGCCACCGCGGTCGTTGGCACTACCCGCATTGTCATCGGTAATACGGCGGATGTCCCCTAAGATCTGCTCTTTGGTTTTAATCAGCAGTTTTCTATAGATCTCAAGTTTAGGATTAATCTTTTTTTTCTTTTTGGGAAGCATTACTTTAATCTCCGAAAGTACGGGCACGGCATGCCGTGCCCCTACGTTATATTCTCAACCACTTCTGCACAGCGCAAGCACAAGCTGGGATGCTTGGAATGTTGCCCTACGTCTGTGCGATAATTCCAGCAACGGCTGCACTTGGTACCATCCGCAAGACCAACTTCAATGGAGGTTTGCGCAAAATAGTCACTTAATCCCGCCGCCACCGCTGGTACTTTTTCTAACGACACTTGAGAAACGATAAAATAGGAAGCTAAATCGTTTCCAAAGCTTTTAAGATAATCAAAATCACGGCCACTGGCCGTTTTAACAAGGACTTTGGCTTGTAACCCACTGCCAATCATTCCCTGCTTTCTTTGCTCGTCCAAAGCTTTCATGACAAAGGAACGCAAATCCAAAAGAATTTTAAATTTCTTTTCAATGGGCTTTGAAACCCATGTCTTATCAATGGATGGCCAGGTTAATAAATGAACGCTTAAATATTTTGAAGTTTCCGTATTCTTAGGAGATATGACAAAAATCTCCTCGGAAGTTATGACCATCACAGGAGCCATCATACGCGTCAAACTATCGAGAATATGATAAAGAACCGTCTGCGCCGACCTTCTTTCGGCTGATAAACGGGGGAAAGTATACAATCGGTCTTTGAGGATGTCAAGATAAATGCTGGAAAGATCTTCATTGCAAAAACTGTAAACAGTTTTATAAACCTTAACGAAATCATAAGCCTCGTAGGCCTCGTCTGTAGTTTTAATCACATCAGCTAAACGGTTTAAGGCCCAACGGTCTAAATCTAAAAGCTGGGTATAAGGCAAAATGTCTTTATCCGGATTAAAATTACTTAAGTTACCTAATAAATATCGCACCGTATTACGAATTTTACGGTAAGCATCCACTAAACGGTCAATGATCTCTGTGGATATCCGGACATCATCGTTATAAGAGCTGGAGGCAACCCAAAGCCGTAAAATTTCAGCGCCATTGTGATGGATGATGTCTTGGGGAGAAACCACGTTGCCTAAAGACTTGGACATCTTGCGCCCTTGACCGTCCACCACAAACCCATGGGTCAACACCTGACGATAAGGCGCTTTACCGTCAATAGCTAACGATGGAATTAATGAGGACTGAAACCAACCGCGATGCTGGTCAGAGCCTTCCAAATATAAATCTGCCGGTAAGGAACTGTGAATAAGCGTGCGAAACACGGCCTGATGGCTTACCCCCGAATCAAACCACACATCGAGGATATCATAAGTTTTCTCAAAACTGTTTCCCCCGCAATCTGGACATTTAAATCCCGATGGCAACAGCGCCTTGAGATCTTTTTCATACCATATGTCACTGCCTTGGGTCTTGACTAGTTCAGCCAAATGTTCAACCACCGCAACAAATAATTTATGCTCTCCCTTACAGCCAGTACACACTAAGGCAGGAATAGGTACCCCCCACAGACGCTGACGGGACAAACACCAATCTGGACGTGTCGAGAGCATACTGGAAATGCGTTCCCGCCCTGCCGCAGGAAACCACTGAACATCTTTTTCAACGGATTCCTGAAGTTTGTTTCTTAAATTATTATGTTCCACATTTAAAAACCACTGCTCGGTAGCACGGAAAATCACCGGCTTCTTACAGCGCCAGCAGTGGGGATACGAGTGCCATACAGACTCACTAGCAAAAAGCAAACCATGATCTTTAAGGTGCGCAATAATACCTTCATTGGCTTTAAACACATGTTGACCAGTAAACGGCGAACCTTCATCAGTAAAGACACCTCTAGAATTCACTGGCATAACCACAGGTAAATTATATTTTAAACCTACTTGATAATCTTCTTGACCATGGCCAGGGGCAATGTGTACTAAACCTGTGCCATCTTCTTTAGTCACATAATCTGCAGTAACTACAGGACAAGACTTCCGTTTACCAAAAGGAGGATCGTAAGTTAATTTAGTTAGTTCATTGCCTTTAAAAAATCTCCTCCCGACATAGCGATGTATTTCATCAACACCAAACCAATTAGCGTTGGCAGAAAGGTTCTTTTCAAGAATAAGAATCTCATTTCCCATATCACATGCCCTATAGTTAAAATCAGGATGAACAGCTACGGCCACGTTCGCCAAGAGTGTCCAAGGTGTTGTGGTCCAAACTAATAAGGATACTTTTTTGCCAGCAGATAGGCCCAAAACCTCCGGATTGTTCACAGGAAATCGCACATATACCGTCGGCGACGTATGGTCTTCATATTCTACTTCCGCCTCCGCTAGCGCTGTCTCGCAACTAAAACACCAATTGACTGGTTTTAAACTTCGGTAAACATAACCTTTCTTCACTAGATCGCCCAACGATTTTAAAATCCAATACTCATAGGACGGAGTCAGCGTCAAATAAGGGTTGTCCCATTCTCCCCAAATCCCTAGGCGTTTAAACTCCTCGCGCTGAATGCCGACGAATTTCATGGCATAGTCGTAGGCTTTTTTTCGAAACACCACTGTATCAAAATCACTCTTTTGAGCTTTAAGTTCTTTAAACAATTGATGCTCGATGGGCAAACCGTGGCAGTCCCAGCCAGGCACATAAAGAGCATCAAAGCCTTTCATGGTCCTATAACGGACAATGATGTCTTTGAGGATTTTGTTTAAAGCATGACCGATATGAATATGGCCGTTGGCATAAGGCGGCCCGTCGTGCAAAATAAAAGGCTTTTGGCCTTTCGCTTTTGAACGCAGGCGCTCATAAATTTTATCCGCCTGCCACTTAGCCAAAACTAAAGGCTCTTTCTGCACCAGATTAGCCTTCATAGCAAAATCGGTCTTAGGCAAATTTAGCGTCTTTTGATAATCGCTCTTACTGGAGGTATTTGCCGATGATGACATCAAGTTCCTTCTTTTTTTTTGCGGGAATCTTATCGCGGCTGGTGATGATGGCAAACTTTAAAGCTTGCGATGCTGAAAATTTTTCCAATTTCCCTATCTGCACAATGGCCTCTTTTAAAATTTTCTTGGCGTTATCCACGTTCTTATTCAAATAATTGATGATCATCTCGACAGTCACCGAATCATGACTCGGATGCCAGCAGTCGTAATCTGTCACCGCCGCCAGTGTGGCATAAGAAATCTCTGCCTCGCGGGCCAGTTTAGCCTCGGTTAAATTGGTCATACCGATGATGTCCATGCCCCAGCTGCGATAGAGATGTGACTCCGCTTTGGTCGAGAATTGCGGGCCTTCCATATTCACATAGGTACCGCCCCGATGCGCTTTGATGTTTAACTTTTTGGCTGCCGCTTCCAGAATATCAACAATTTCTTTGCTAATGGGATCAGCAAAGGCTACGTGGGCGACAATCCCATCGGTAAAAAATGTATCGATACGGCCACGGGTGCGGTCCAGAAATTGATCGGGGATGACAAAATCCATAGGCTTATATTCTTCCTTCAAGCTTCCACAGGCAGAAACAGAAAGGATGGCCTGCACCCCAAGTTTTTTCATCCCGTAAATATTGGCGCGATAATTGATTTCCGACGGGCTAATGCGATGGCCCCGCCCATGGCGCGGCAAAAACACCACCGGTGTTTTTTCAATTTCACCCCTAACAAAAACATCCGAAGGATCGCCAAATGGTGTTTCGACCATCACTTCTTTAACATTGGCAATCCCTTCCATTTGATACAAACCGCTACCGCCGATGACGCCAACTGTAGCCATATCATCCTCCTACCTTGCCAATTCTTTTGCCCTCTTTTTTGCTGCTAATAATGCCTCTTGCATCATTGGGTCAAATTTGCGCTTAAAAAATACCCCCATAGCCGCTTGCGTAGTGCCGCCTTTAGAGGTCACTTTCGCACGCAATGTCGCTGCATCAAATTTGCTTTTCTCCAATAAATGACTACTACCCAGCAAAGTTTTATAAACCAGTTGCCTAGCCTCGGCCTCTTTAAATCCTAATTTTTTGGCGGCAGCTATCCATGCTTGCACGAACAAAAACACATAGGCTGGGCCGCTGCCTGAGACGGCCGTGACAGCATTGATCATGGATTCTTTAACGACGACCGTTTGGCCGATGGTTTGCAAAATCTTTTGGGCCGCTCGCACGTTGATGGCGGTGGCGTATTGACCAGCACAAATGGCCGTAATCCCCTCGCCAATGAGGGCCGGCATGTTGGGCATGCAACGGATAAGGCGCACCTTTCTCAAATGTTTCTCGAAAAATTTCGTGGTTAACCCGGCGGCGATGGAAATGAATAATTTATTCTGTAGGGGCGATGCTTGCCATCGCCCAAATGGGCGAATGCAAGATTCGCCCCTACAAATATTATCCAATACGTATCCCATATCCTGCGGTTTAACGGCAAAAATAACCGTAGAAGAAAATTGTACGGCTGTGTTGATATTGGTGGTCGTTATGCCATATTTTTTTTGCAAAAATTTGGCCCGCTGGGCATTGGCCTCGCAAACCAGAATGCGATGCGTTTTGTGCAGGCCCTTGATTAAAGCCTCCCCCATATTCCCACCGCCAATAATTCCAATCGTTTTCATATTATTTCCCCGATTTAAAAATCGCGCTGCCCAGCCGTACCATGGTCGATCCTTCTTCAATAGCAATTTTATAATCGCCGCTCATACCCATGGATAAAACCCCTGTATCAACTCTCGGATGCCCACGGAAGGTGATTTTAACCTGGTCGCGAATACTTCTTAAGGACACAAAAGTTTTACGTATAATATCCTGATCTTGGGTATAAGGCGCCATGCACATGAAGCCCTTCATCCTTATATGGGTTAACGGACTAATGCCCTCAATCAAATTTAAAGCGTCTTGGGGAGCGGCACCAAATTTTTGTTCTTCACGGGCTATATTAAATTGCACCAAAATATCCACGGTTTTATCTAATTTGGCCGCCTGTTTTTCAATTTCCTGGGCCAATTTCAAACTGTCTACGGATTGGATAAATAGAGGCATATGGCCATACGCCCCTACAGTAATCACATCCTTGGCTTTATTCGTCTGCAAATGGCCTATCAGATGCGCTCGCACCTTGGAATTCTTAGCTAAAAGAGGCGGAAACTTTTGCTGTGCTTCCTCCACTCTACTCTCAGCGATATCCCTGATACCGCTATCGATAGCTTCCTGAATACCTTCCACAGTAGCATATTTGGTGACAGCCACCAAGGTTATCTCTTGGATGTTTCGTCCGCAAAGACGACAAGCCTCCTGAATCTGGTTTTGAACTTTTAAGACGTTATCATGCACCATAAATGAAAGCACACCTTAACATAAAATAATCAGGGAGTCAATCGTGCGGGGTCTCTACGGTTGTCCAATAGTCGCTTGCACTTTCTCCACTAATTCCTGGAGATTAAGAGGTTTTAACAGGTAGGCTTTCACCTCATGGCGTTTAAAAAGCGGTTCCATTTCACTATAGGCAGTCAAAACAACCACAGGAATAGAACTGTACTGAGGGGATTTGGCTTTTTCTAGAATAAAGGTATAACCATTCATCTTAGGCATCTGGATATCCAGAAGAATCAAATCGGGAATTTTCTTTTTAAGCTCTTCTAAGGCTTCTTCTCCATCGTGGGCGGTGATGACATCATAACCGGCATCATGGAGTTTCCGTCTGGCAATTTCAACCACGATGACCTCGTCGTCTATGAGTAAGACACTTTTGGGCATCGATTCTTATTCCTCAAGCGATTTTGGATTCTTTTATATTTTATATCAACCAATCCGTTTGGCAACAGGTTTCCCTTAAAATTATCAACGGAGTCTACCTTACTGGATCATCGATAAAAGGAATGTCCGGATTAAATATTTCCGCCACAATGGCTTCCAAGGCGCGCTGATAGACCGACAAAATATGGCTGATGTTCTCCCGAGGATACTGGCGCAGAAAATAATTTAAATCCATGGTCCTTAACTGATACAGCGCGGCATCCACCCGCTGGCCAGGATATTGCTCGCCCAGATATTGTGCATACAGAGGCATTTGAAAAGAATGAATGTGGTCACGAATATTCGTGCGAGTAAGCTCCATCTGTT
This sequence comes from Candidatus Omnitrophota bacterium, assembly GCA_023247575.1. Lineage (GTDB taxonomy): Bacteria > Omnitrophota > Gorgyraeia > Zapsychrales > Fredricksoniimonadaceae > JACQCF01. Next base: position 20,642 of record JAHFGE010000009.1, read on the forward strand.
CTATGGTTTCCGCCGATTTCGGCATTGGATCAATCGAGCCTGTCTTGTAGTCGAGGATTAAGATGGTGCCGTCTTGCATCTGATCCACCCGATCGACTCGATACGAAAATTGTACAGCCCTATTCGCCAGGGTCAGTACCTGTTCAAACTTGCGCTCGATATACAAAACTTTTTCTACTTGCTGGCAACGCTTGGCTTCCTCTTTAAGAAAATACTCCAGCCTTGTCCTTAAAACCGTTTCCATTAAAAAAGTATCACTGCGTTTGGCCTTGGCAAAGCTTTCGGCAAACTGTGTTTCATAAATCTTATAAAAAAATTTTTCAAAGGTATGATCGATAACAGGTCTTTTGCCAATAAAGCCTTTAAAGGCCTGTTCAAAAAGGTTGTGAATAAAAATTCCTATGTGCCGGCTTTGCGGATCCTCGAGTAAATCGCCTTTTTCTTTTAATCCCAGTATATATTGACAATAGAATTCATAAGGATTGCGCATGTAAGTATTGATGCTGGAAACTGAAAAAGTAAAACTTTTCAAGAAATCCATAACTTCCCTGGTCTTGGGGACAGATCTTTGTTTTTTCTGGATGGAAACTTCAAAGCAAGGGCGAATGATATCAACGCCCCCGATAGCCCCCTGGCGTTGCTCTTTTTCCCAAATCAATTCTTCCACGAAACGGCTGCGTACTTTGTCGTTAGTATGCTGGTAAATCAAATGCACATTTTGCGCCGAGGCCATCAGCCGCATAAAACCATACCGCTGGATTTCTTCCTCCAGTTCCAGACGGTCTAAGTTCAATTTAATCATGACCTCCCTGGGAATCAAAGGCTCATAAATGTTCAAACTGGGCAGCGCTCCTTCATTGACATCGATGACGATAACGTTTTTAAAATTCAACGACCGCGTCTCAAACAACCCTAAAATCTGTAAGCCCCGTAACGGCGATCCGCTAAAGGCCACCATTTCCGACGACAAACGTTCCTGCAAAATGCGAAACAGGTCATGGGGCTCGAACGCTTCGCTTTGAAAGGCGCAGGCGGCGAATTCTTGGGCGATGGCCTCCAGACGCCAGGCAATGTGATTGTTTAAAGCAAAACACTCCATGGAGCTATGCGCCTGCATAAACTTCAAGAATTCCTGCAAGGCTTTGGAGAGATCCGCAGGGCAATGGATGTTTTGGAAATTAGTAAAGAAAACACGGTGGATGGTTATTAGAGCTTCTTTGGACGGGGATTTGTCATTCTGAACCCCAAGCCATAATAACTCATCATTTAAAATCTCCTCCAGCTCTAAAAACAAACTGCCGGAAATCGCCGTCAACGCATCCCCTTTGAAAGCTTCTTCGATGCGATGCACCAGCATGCGCATCAGTAGCGGGTCACCGATGAGATTTAAATTTCTCACCAGCGGATGCTGCAATAATTTTAAATAATCGCGGGCATAGTAGAGATTATTTTTACGGGTGGTTTGCGCTTGCACGACTTTTTCCAGCAGAGCATACAACGCCGATCGCTTTAAAGGATAACCCATGGAAATATTAAACTCTTTAAGCTCTCCGCCGATGGCGGTCAGCAATGGCAAAAGCGAATCGGCATTTGGCAGAACCACAACGGTATCCTGCAAATCATCGAGGCCAGATAACACTTCTTTGACTAACCCCGCCTGGGCATGGCTGTCAAAAGCTTCGTAAATTTTTAAATTAAATGCCGTGGGAACGACGTCCTTGCCCTCCACTACCGGGGTGCCAAAGGTTTTGGCAATGCGCTCTAAGGCCGGCCAGCGGCGCTGGTCCCCTTGCATAAATAAAACGGTGGGCAGGCGGTCATAAATACTTTTAATCACCGTGTTTTCGGTGCGGTGCAAATAAAAGAAATTACAAAAGAGGATTTCCCCAAAGCCAGATAAATCGCTTTTCTCTACGCGGCGGGCAGCCTGCAAATACTGATAGCCGCGGGTTGATAAGGGCGTATTGCCATACGCCCCTACTTCTAAATATTCATGATAACCTTTGCGCAGCACACATAAATGCATCAGCAAGCGATTGATGTCTTGGGGCACGCTAAAGCCTATCTGGGCATGCTCCTCAATTAATTTAAGGGCATCCAGGGGGACATCTTCCAGATCCAATTGCTCAATAAAACGCAGAATTTCTTTGGCCCAGGGCAAAAATTGGGCAAAGCTTTCGCGGTTTTTAAGGATATCGGGCGTCTGCAGCCTGGCGATCTTATAAATGGCGTAGCAATGGTCTAAGGGGTTGGTTGCTGCAACAGGTTTATCCCCATAGGCCGTATGGGCCATCCACTCATCAATGGTAAAGAATTGCGGCGGCATGAAAGGGCTGCCGATACGCCTGGCCAGTTCCCTTTTGACAAAAAGCGCCGGCCGGCGGCCGCCAAAAACAATAGCCAGCCGGGACAGGTCTTTATTGCCCCGTTTGTAATGCTCATACACATAATCGGCCACCCGGGGCAAGAAGCTTTCAGTTAAGGGAATGGTGATGGTTTTACTCAATAACCTGCTCCACCTGCAGCTCATCCAGATAAATGAGATAGCCTTCGATGGTATGGGCAGGATAAAACGCTTTGATTAAATCCATATACCCCCGCATCTGTTCCTTATGTTGCTCTTGGCCTAGCCGGGAGGTTTTGTAGTCCACCACCCAGACGGCCCGCGGTTGCACCATCAAACGATCAATGCGCCTGGTATCGCCAAAAGCGTTCACAAATTCCTTTTCGCAAAATACTTGAGCCTCCAAAGGTAAATAGAAAAACTTTTTTAAGTTCGGCGCTGTCACAATGGGTTGAACTTCTGGCTCAATATTGACCTTGGCCTGTGACAAATTACCGATTTGACTTAAAAGCTCATGGATGACTTCTCCCTGATAAGCAGCAGACACAGATATGGCTTTCTGCAAGAGAAACTCTTCTTTTAATTTCGGTAACCACTGATCGTCAACAAAATGGGAAATTTTACGGTAAGGTTCAACAGGCTGATGGGTACGCGGCCGCTGGGCTGGGGTCCCCATATGAAAACATTCCTCAGGAATAAGAAACCGCGCTGCATTGATGCTATGGCCGCTGCGCTGGGGGATAAAAACGTACATCTCCTCAATGGCACGGGTTAAAGCCACATAGACAATGTTTAATTCCAGAAAAAGAGCTTTTTTATATTCGGCCTCATACCGGGCCTGAAGCTCGGGACAAAACCTCCTGTAACTTTCTTTTAAACGCACCAGGCTAATGCCCTGCTCCTGGACATCCAACAGGTACGATTGAGCTCCGTCGCGGCCGCCAGAGCCAACCTTGATATCCATTTCCAAAAATGGAATAACCACGACGGGAAATTCCAAGCCTTTGGCCTTATGCACGGTCAATATATGCACGGCCTCAGCCTGCGGCATAGGAACAAACCGTTCCTGTTCCTGCATCTGATCGTAATAATCCAAAAAGTCGGCCAAATCACAACTTTGCTCTTCATGCATTTTAACCAGCTGCAAAAGATGGATGACAAAACCCTGATCCTTAGGAAAAAGTTCTTCACAACGAAAACGGGCCAGAAGGCCAGCGGTTAATTCATATAAGGGATAAACGCCGACCTGACGGAAAAATGGTTCGAAGTAATCTTCCCAAACCTGCGGGAAAGCATCGCGAAACAACTTATAAAAATATAAATCCTTCTGGCTGTCCCTTTGCCGGGCCGACTCGAATAAAAAATTTCTTAAAACCTCAGGGCTTAAACCGCTCGCCTTGGGTAAAAGTTCTCCCAAACAAAACTGGGCAAAAGTATTATTGTCGATGGGTGAATTCAAGAAAGTCAAAAAGGCTATCAATTCCGCCACCAGGGGATTATTTTTGATGTCGCTGTTGCGCTCCGACTGGGCGTAAATCCCCTCTTTCCAAAACCATTGGGTGATTTCTTCCAGTTCTTGATTGCTTCGAGTCAAAATCGCTATGTCCTTTAAAGCAAAACGCTGCTGCAGCTGTTGAATCAGGGCCACCAACTTTGTTCTGGCCTCCTCGCTGTATTCAGATTTGGTGCGCCCTGATAAATGTTCAACTCTGACGATCCCCCCAGTTAAATCCTTGCCCGGCGATTGCCGGGCAGCCCCAAAGGCGTTAACGATATGGCCAAAATCCTCGTCGCTAAAATACACCCCGTCTCGTTTGTGTTCCTTGTCATCCTCGTATTTACGATCCAGAAAAGCACGCAAGTTTTCCAGATTAAAAACGCCATTGTTAAACTCAATAATGTTCGGGCCGCTGCGGTAATTTTTATCCAGGTTCTGAATTTGCACATAGTCAGCCAATTGGCTTTGCAAGGCATCAAAGAGGCGGCTTTCCCCTCCTCGAAAAGCATAGATCGCCTGCTTTTTATCCCCCACATAAAATAACGAACCCCGGCCCGCCAGGGCCTCCTGGACCATGGAAGATAAATTGCGCCACTGGGCCAATGAGGTGTCCTGAAACTCATCGATGAGATAATGCTGCAGACGGGCCGCCAGACGCAAATAAAGCTCTTGCACGGTGACCAAATCATTGTCAAATAAGCTCGCTGCTTTACGGTTAAGTTCTTCCAAAAATAAAACATCATCCCGACGGGATAACTCATAAAAATGATCGAGCAGGGTATCAAAAAGCTCAATATAGGCATTAAACATGGTGCGGCTCTCCAGCCAGCAAAGGTCATGGATGTCCTGCCTTAACTGATTCCACAATTTTCTTACCTCTGCCGTCACTGCCCCGTCTTTGTTGACGGGGAATTCGTCCTGCGCCCAATAGGGCTTCAGCTCATCGACGTCAAAAATTCCATCGTGAGTTTGCAAAAAATCCTGCACATGCGTCAAAAATCGTTTATGGGTCTGGGGCGGGCATAAAGGCTGCAACTTCCTGATGAGCGCGTAAATATTCCTTTTCTTGGCAAATACCTCCTCAACCCCCGGGTTAAAGGAGGTTAAAGGTTTTTGATAGGTATTATATGGACGAAACAAAACCGTCATGACATCGAGAAGATCCTCTTTGGGAAACCATCCCCAACGGTTTTCCAAAAACAGATACTGGCGGATAAAATTTTCGAATAATTGATGAATCTTCTTGTCGCTATGGGATCTATCCAGCAATTCATCGAGGGCCAATTGCAAATAATCCAAAAAATTGCGCTGGATTTTAAACCGTGCCGAAAGCCCTATTTTGAAAGAACAGCTAGATAAAAGTGCGTTGATAAAACTGTCAATGGTCTGCACTTGAAAATAGTGGTAATAGTAAATGACTTCTTCCATGAGGGAAAAAGCCAGACCAGAGGCTTTATCTTCGTTGATGCCAACCGGTAAAAGAATGTCTTGAACTTCATGAGATTTTAATTGTTTGAGGGCGATGCGTTTGAGGAAATCCAGAATGCGGGATTTCATCTCCCAGGTGGCTTTATTGGTAAAAGTGATGGCGAGAATGGATTGGATGGGAACATTGTGTTGTCCAGCCAACACCAGAGCCAGCTGCACATAGCGCTTGGCTAAGGCATAGGTTTTGCCGCTGCCAGCAGAGGCTTCCACGACGATGACTTCAGGGAATTGGAATAAATTTGACATGAACAAAACGGATTAATCTTCGAGGATATTAGCCATCATGGCTTCCAGCTGGCCAAAACGAGAGGTGTAATCCTGGCGCGAGCGGCGGATAACTTCCATGGCCTCCTCTCGCCCATACACATGGGTAATTTCGCAGGCTCTTTCTTCGCTGCCAGGGAGGTCTTTGTAAGTGAGAAAATAATGTTTGAGCCGATCAACGAACGCCCGAGGGCAATCCTCGATATTGTTCCACTGGCTGTAAAGGCCATCCCCATTCATAATCGCAATGATTTTATCGTCGGCCTGTCCGCCGTCAATCATGCGAAAGCCGCCAATAGGAACAGCGCGTACGATAATATCGCCATGGCTGATGACCTTTTCGGTCAAGACGCAGATGTCCATGGGGTCTTCATCTCCGATGATATAATCGCGTCCGGTACGTTCACGACAAAGCTCGGCCACATTTTTAGAACAATACGTTTGAGGAATAAAGCCATACAGGGTCGGACAAATGCTGGAATATTTCTGGGGACGGTCGACTTTCAAAAATCCGCTTTTTTTGTCAATCTCATATTTGACCGTATCCGAAGGCACTGTTTCAATATAACTGTTGACTAATTTGGGGGCGTCTTCGCCAATAGGAATTCCGTGCCAGGGGTGAGAATGCAACAAAGGGGCTAAGGTGTGCCATAAAGAATTAAGATCGTTGTTCATAATTTGTCCTCACTAAGTATACTCAAGCGGCCGATAATTTCAAGAAGATATTTCTTGCTGTCATCTACGAATTAAAAGTGCACTGTTTTTAAAGGAATTTACGATTTAAAAGTGCACTCTTTTATGTGCCATACTTCCAGTAAAAACTGGAGGATGGCACTATGACACAATTACACAA
>JAHFGE010000147.1 GCA_023247575.1 Candidatus Omnitrophota bacterium
TTTAACCCACACAGGACTTTGCTGGGCATCGAAGCAAACCAGGTCTGCTCCCCCATTTCCTGCCAATAAAATACGATTAAATAAATGGGCTGGCAGACCATCTTTCAAACGAAAAATATTGCGGTTTAAGGCATTGCCGGAGTTAAGCAGAAATATGCCTCCGGCTTCCAACCAATCGATCAGCGCCTCTTTGGCCTGACTGTGAGCCATAGTAGGCAAAGAATGTCCGGCTTTAGGGCCATCGTAAATAGTTCCATCCGCATCAGCGGCAATGATGGTGTTGGTTTTACGGCTGTCAATATAAGGGCCAGGAGTGTAATTCATCTGGTCAAGCACCTTATCCCAAGCATGACGCAAGAAACGGATGCAGCAGGCTTTATTGACACCTTTGACATTAAATTCAAACGAAGAGGTACCAGCCAAACGGACTTCAATACTTTTATCCACTTGAATCAGCGCTTCTCTGAACTTCTTAATAACTTCATGGCGAGTCGTTGCTCCCCAAATACCTTTAGAGACGACTTGCGCCGCCCCAGTCTCTAAGGCATGCCGTACCTCAATACGTATCGGATGATCAATGGCCTGATCGATATTATTGCCATATTCCACTAGATGTTTATCGCTAAAAGCATTGGGCGTTTTCTGATACAGCTTAACAGCTGATTTGGCTTCTCCCCGAAAGTCATCGGGTTTTGCCAAAGAAAGAAAGGAACGAATTTCTTCACCGCTTAAACGAATGATGATGGATATATCAGCTTTAGGTATATAGGTACGCATACGTTAACCCTTCGACTCGTTACTCGCTTCGCTCGTCACTCGCTCAGGGTGGTTCGACTCTTCAATCCAATGGTGAGCGAGCGTAGCGAGTCGAACCATAAAATCTTTCATTTTGGTGTGGTCTTTTTTGCCCGGAGCTTCTTCCACCCCGCTATTGACATCCACCGCATAAGGTTTTAGCCCATTGACAGGCTCAATGACATTCTGACAATTTAACCCGCCGGAAAGAATAATAGGAATATTAGCGGATTTAACTTCTTTCAGCAATGTCCAGTCAAAACTTGTCCCTGTGCCTCCAAAAGCATCTGTGCTGAATGTATCGAACAAATAAGCATCAACCTTAAAAGGTTCTACCACCGCCGGCGTAAAATCAGTCCCCACGCGGAAGGCCTTAATAATTTTAACTTGATAACGTCTTAAGCGATGGCAGTAGTGATGATCCTCATCGCCGTGCAACTGCACCGCTCGTAAGCCGCAGTGATGGATAATGTCTCGTACGGCCCCCAAATTATGATTCACGAAGACACCTACCGGTGTCACAAAAGGGGGAAGCTCATCAATGATTTTTTTGGCTTTGGTAGGGCTGATAAACCGAGGGCTTTTTTTATAAAAAATAAATCCTAAAGCCCAAGCGCCTAAATTGGCTGCTTTGAGCCCATCTTTTTCATTGGTTATCCCACAAATTTTAATACGAACCATAGACACCTCTTGTCGTTCCCGAATGCTTTAATCGGGAACCTAGAACTTCTAGATGCCCGATAAAAACATTCGGGCATGACATATTTAAGAACCCATAATTTCTTCAATCTTTCTCCCAATATCCTTCGCACGCATAAAGGTTTCGCCAATTAAAACCGCGTGGGCACCTGCCTCCTGGACCCGCCTGACATCATTCCTAGTTTTAATTCCGCTTTCGGCCACAATAATTTTCCCCGCTGGGATTCGACCAATCATGCGCACACAATTGTCCATATCCACTTGCAAAGTGCGCAAATTACGATTATTGATTCCAATAATGTCTGCCTGGGCATCCAGGGCACGTTCGATTTCTTTTTCATTCTGAGCTTCCACCAGACAATCCAAGCCCAAAGTATGGGCCACTTCCATCAATTCCTGTAGCTGGACGTTGGAAAGCATATCCATAATCAATAAAACCGCACAAGCTCCATAAAAAGCTCCTTCATAAATTTGATATTCATGCACAATAAAATCTTTCATTAACGTTGGCACATGAAATTCATCACTGACGTGCTTTAAATAGGAAAACTGACCTAAGAAATACTTATCCTCCGTTAACACGGATATGGCCGCGGCTTTGTGTTCCACATAAGTCTTGGCAATTTGCATGAGGTCAAAATCCTGACGAATAAGCCCTGCCGAGGGCGAAGCCTTCTTGATTTCGGCGATTAAATTGACTTGTCCCGGCTTAGAGATCGCTTTTTTAAAGACCTGGTAGCGGCGTTGCGATTTGGGCTTCAAATTTTTTTTTAAATTTTCGTAATAAGAAGCCTTGTCCTTGAGATTTTTCAATTTGTATTTGGATATAGTGTTGAGGAAATCACCTGGCACGATTCGTAAACTCCTTTAATTCTTCCAGCTTTTGAAAAGCCCGGCCGGAATCAATGGCATGCTCGACCATGTGAAGCCCGTGGGTGATGTTGTCAACGGCACCGACGATGTAAAGGCCATAAGCAGCATTCACCAATACAATATCCCGTTTAGGCCCTTTCTGGGATTTTAAAATGGCCCTCATAATCTCGGCATTCTGCTGCTTATCTCCTCCGGCAAAGTCCTCAGTTTTCGCCCTGACAATGCCCAGCTCCCGAGGATCAATATTATAGGAAATAACTTCCTTGCCATTGTATTCGCTGATAAACGTCTGGCCTGTGGTGGTTATTTCATCGAGTCCATCGTTACCATGAACGACCAAGGCACGCTTTAATCCCAAATTCATGAGCACTTCGGCTATGGGTTCTACTAAATCACGGCTATAAACACCGACGATTTGATGGGTGGCAAGGGCAGGATTCGTCAGGGGCCCTAAAATATTAAAAATGGTTTTTATCCCTAAAGCTTGGCGAACAGGCGCTACATTTTTCATCGCCGGATGCAATTGTTGGGCAAATAAAAAAGCGATACCGACTTTATCCAGACATTCACTAACCAAAACGTCATTTAAATGAACATTAACCCCCAAAGTCTCCAACACATCCGCACTGCCACATTGACTGGAAACCGATCGGTTACCGTGTTTGGCCACCGCTACTCCGCAAGAAGCGATAACAAAAGCAGCAGTGGTGGAAATATTAAATGTCCCTTTATGGTCTCCGCCGGTACCGCAGGTGTCTAAGACCACCTCATGTTTGGTTTTTATTGGTACTACAAACTTACGCATCATTAACGCACAGGCTGTAATTTCCTCCACGGTTGGCCCTTTAGCATTAAGGGCCAATAAAAAGTCGCGGATTTCCTCCCCTGACGCATGGCCATTCATGATAAGCTCCATGACCAGGGTGATTTCTTCATGTGTCAGATTGTGCCGGCTGTGAATTTTATCGATATAATCGCGCATAAATCATAATGTTAAAAAATTTTTTAAAATATTTTTCCCTTCCCTAGTCAGAATCGACTCCGGATGAAACTGTACACCCCAGATCGGCAATTGTTTATGGCGTACACCCATAATCTCACTGTCATCCGTAGTCCAGGCTGTCACTGCCAGACAA
>JAHFGE010000148.1 GCA_023247575.1 Candidatus Omnitrophota bacterium
GATACAGGTTCATTGATACCCAAGAATACCGCGATTCCAATAAATAAAATTAAAAAGGTCCCGACTTCCCATCTTCGCGCTGTAAAGGTCATGGTGAAACGCGGCAAGGCCGTGGTCAAAAACCCCACGATAAAGCAATTCATATAGACCATCATCTGCATGGACGAATGAAAAAAGGCAGAGTACCTTGGTAGGACATGCAGGGCATACAAAAGCCACTCACCTATTCCGATCGTGGCAGCAACTATGCCTAGTGGAAAAAATAGGCGGAAAGGCTCTCGGTAAATAGCAGTCAAAAGAATCTCAGGCTTATTCATAGATGCTTTACGGCTTTATGGATGAATTAGGCAGCCAGGACAAAGCACAGGGTCCTGGTCTGAACTGTAAATATCATAATTAGGCTTACCTTCAGCTTTAATAAAACCCGTAGCTCCTTTCTCTACCCTAAAAATCGCATGGTCAACTAAAGTATAGGTACCAGGAACCTGCAAATGAAATTCTACGACCGTCGCGCCGCCGGCGGGGACCAGTGTCGTCTGGATGCCATGAGCTGGTGGATCTATCAAATCCCCTTCTCGATAAACCTTATTAAAGATAGTCCCGATCACATGAAAGGAACTAATGAGATTAGGCCCAGCATTACCAAAAAATATTCTCACCCGATCTCCAACCTTGGCTTTCAAAACCCCTTCATTCATTAAAGAACCAACACGTCCATTGAAAACTACAAACATGGGATGCTCATCTAACCCATCTTGATGGGAAAAGACAAGACGGTTCGATTCTTTGCCGGTTGCTACTTCCTCACCCCAGAAATTATCCTTATCCCCACTCTTGGCCGCTTGCATCTGCTTTTCATGCTCCGTTGGAGCAACAGCAGCAGAATTAGCTTCCTTGGCATAAATTTCACTTTGCATCACATAATATTCTTTATCTACTTTAGGCAAACCATTGGCTGGTTCAACCAAGATTAGCCCGTACATACCATTAGCGATATGATCCATCACCGGTGGGGCAGCGCAATGATAGACATAAAGCCCAGGTGTGGTCATCTTAAACCAGGCTACCCGGCTCTCCCCTTTGACTACCGTCAACACAGGAGCTCCTCCACCTGGGCCTGTGACGGCATGAAGGTCAATATTATGCGGCATACCCATGTTGTCACTGCCATTATGATGGACTTCCAAAGTGTCCCCGACGCGTACCCTAATAAAAGGTCCTGGCACATGGTCATTAAAAGTCCAGTATTCATATTCTTTTTCACCTTTGACCTTCATAACTTTACGAGTGGAAATCATATGAATTTCTACCAAAGCAGGGTGTCGACGAGTCATTGGCGGTGGGACATTCGGCGCATAAGTTAAAATAGCCTTTTCTTTTAATTTTGGTGCATGAATTACAACTTTAGACGTTTTGATTAGGCCTTTCCTATTAGCCGCATGACTTGCTATAACCAACCACGTAAGCCCAAGGCCAACGAGAAAAATAAGGCTTAAAAGATAATATTTAGAACGCATTCTTCCTCCCCTCCCAATCTGGTTTAGTTAAACCATCCCCTTAGACATAGCGTACTTGACGAGGCCGGCCGCAGTTTTAATACCGAGCTTGTGGATGAGCCGACTACGATGAGTTTCCACCGTGCGGATACTGATTTTTAAAGTCGAAGCAATGTTTTTATTAGCAGCGCCTTTAGCGATTAAGCTCAAGATTTCTTTTTCACGATTGGTGAGAATTTCGAGTGAAGGCTCGTTGCCTTCTTGGGTAGAACGTACATATTGCTCTGCAATCAGGGTGGAAATAGCAGAAGAAATAAAATTCTTGCCCCTCATAATAACCTTAATCGCCATGGCTAATTGGTCAAAAGCGCTGTCTTTAAGAATGTACCCCTTAGCACCAGAAGCCATGGCATGCTTGAAATGCTCGGCATCTTTTTGCATGGTCAAAACGAGGCACTTAATTTGGGGGAATTTGTGGCGAATTTCCTTTAATGTTGTCAGTCCGTCCATATTGGGCATAGAAAGATCAACCACCACACAATCAGCCCGTGTCACAGCTAATTTTTCTAATAGTTCCTCTCCATCCTTGGCCTGAGCAACCACTTTAAAGTCGGATTCTTTTTCCAAAAGACTTTTAAGGCCTTGTCGAAACATTTCATGATCATCAGCGAGAATTATTCGTATCATAGGGTCTTTTTAATCAAGGGGATATCGAGAGAAATGGTTGTTCCTTGCTCTGGATGAGAGTAGATTCTGATATGGCCTCCCAGCAATTTGGCGCGTTCTCGTGTAGTCGTTAACCCTAATCCCGAAGAGGGAACGGTAAAGTTAAATCCCTGGCCATTGTCCTTAATAGTGATTCTTAACGTTCCCTTAATTTTCGTCATTTTAACCTGGACCTCAGTAGCCCTGGCATGTTTAATGATGTTAGTCATCGCTTCCTGAACAATGCGAAAAAGATTGATGGGTTCCGCCTTAAAACAAAGACTATCTAGAAAGGGGTGTTGGAAGTCGATTTTCAAATGATTATGCTGGCTCATTTCTCTAAACATAGATTTTAAAGCAGCTTTAAGGCCTAATGTTTCTAAAGTCGATGGCCGCAGGCGTGAAGACAAGGTTCGTGATTTCTCAATGATGGTATTTAAATAATCTATGATTTTTTGTTGCTCCACATTAATTTTTTTGTTTCCTCCTGACTGGACTAACCATGCCGATTGAATAAAAATCTTCAGAGTTGCCAAAGCCTGCCCTAAATCATCGTGAAGATCTCCAGCGATACGATTACATTCCTGTTCCTGGGCCTGGATGATTTTTTGCGGCAAGGCCGCAATCTGCTCCTCCATAATTTTTCTTTGGGTAATTTCATTACGAATAGAAACGTATTGGTAGGGTTTGCCCTTATCGTTTAAAAACGGGACAATCGTGGTATCAACCCAATAAAAAGATCCGTCCTTGGCACGGTTACAGATTTCGCCTTTCCACACCTTTCCCTGGGCGATGGTACACCATAAATTGCGGAAGAATTCTTTGGAATGATAACCGGAATTGATAATTCGGTGGTTTTGACCTAATAACTCTTGGCGGGAATATTTAGAAATTTCACAAAATTTATCATTGGCATAGGTGATGTTACCTTTTTGGTCGGTCATGGCCACGATGGAAGATGCATCAAGCGCAAATTTGATGTCTGCCAGCTCTTTAAACATACTAGCAGGTACATTTCCCTTAGGTTTGGCATTATTATTCATGGTCAATTCCTTAAAAATTTCAAAGAATTATACCACCCTCTTAATTTCACGCCAAGCTCTAAGTCAAAAATGGGAACGCCTCCTAAGGGGCGTTTCCATTTCCAAAAATTCTTGATATTTTAATTATACAAAGCTTTATTGACGGCGGGAACTAATTTTTCATATAGATCGCATTTCCCTATGAAAGCTTTAATGATACGATTCCTTTGGGCTTGAAAAATTTCCTCAGGTTCAAACATCGTCA